>JAEUQQ010000615.1 GCA_016789685.1 Acidobacteriota bacterium
CGCGGTCAAGGTTGACGTAATCTCGGCGATTCGGACCGACTGATGGCTGCGCCGCTGCACACCCCCTCTGGTCTCAGGACCACCGAGGACGGCAGGCCGATGCGCGACCTGATCGGCGAGTCGGCCTCGCTGGCCGTCGAGTCGCTGCGGACACAGCCAGCGCGCTCGGCCCTCGCCATCAGCGGGATCGTCATCGGCATCGTCACCGTCGTGCTCGTGGCGACGGTGCTCGCCGGCCTCCGCAACTCGATTGCCGACCTGTTTCGTGACCTCGGCACCGAGAACGTCTTTGCGTTCCACCTGACCGGCGACCCGTACCAGGCGCCATCGGAGCGCGAGGCTCGGCGCCGCCCGCTCGATCCCGCGTTCGCCTCGACCCTCGCCCGTCTCGGCGATGCCGTCCGCGATGTGGGCGTCCAGGTGATCGTACCCTCGGTGATCAGCGGCCGCGCGCTCACGGCGCGCGCCGGCAGCAACGAGAGTGACACGGTGCTCGTGGAAGGCGCGTCGGCGAACTGTGCCGAGATCGTAGGCGCCGAGTTCGTCGCCGGCCGCACGTTCACCGATCTCGAAGAGCGCGCCGGCGCGCCGGTGGCCCTCATCGGATCGAACCTCGTGGCCGCGCTGTACGGCCCCGACGCGCGCGGCCGAGCCGTCGGGCGCACGCTGGTGCTCGGCAGCGAGACCTACACGATCGTCGGGGAGTTTGCACCGCGCAAGGGCGGCTTCTTCGGCGAGAACCGGCAAGACAGCGTCCTCACGCTGCCGCTGGGCACGGTGAAGCGGCGGTTCCCGCAGGCCGAGAACACGGTGCTCTACATCCGGTCGAAGCCAGGACGGCTCGAAGACACCAAGGTGCAGGCCGAGACCATCCTCAGGCAGCTCCGGCGGATTCCGCCGAATGCCGAACCCGACTTCAACCTCTCGACGTCCGAGCAGATCATCGCCAACTTCGATCGGATCAGCGTGGCAATCGGGCTCGTGACCATCGCGCTGGCCGCGGTGAGCCTCTTCATCGGCGGGATTGGGATCGCCAACGTGATGATCATCTCGGTGACCGAGCGGACGCGCGAGATCGGTGTGCGCCTGGCGATCGGCGCCCGGCGGCGCGAAGTGCTGCGGCAGTTCCTGCTCGAGGCCGTGCTGCTGTCGTCGATCGGCGGCGTGGCCGGGCTGATCGTCGCGGCGCTGGTCGGCGCCGTCATCACGTTTGCGCTGCCGGCGTTGTCGGCCCTGCCGCCACCCTGGGTGGTCGTGGCCGGGCTGGCGTCGTCGATGGCGACTGGCATCGTGGCGGGCTACTTCCCGGCGCGCCGGGCGGCGCGGCTCGATCCGGTCGAGGCATTACGATATGAGTGACGGGCGCATGTGACCAGCTCGACGGGATGCTGCCCGCCGTCACGAGGAGAGCTGCATGCCGTCGCCGGGGGGGCACACGGAGGTGCCCGCCATCGCGTCATCACCAGGGACCGTCGCGTCGACCGAGACGCCGCACGTGCCGCTCCGGGCGACCGGTCGCCCGCGCGTCGTGGTGCTGGGCGGGGGATTCGGCGGCCTGTGGGCCGCGCGGGCGCTCCGCCGCGCGCGGGTCGATGTGGTCCTCATCGACAAGAAGAATCACCACGTCTTCCAGCCGTTGCTCTACCAGGTAGCGACGGCCGGGCTGTCGCCCGGCGACATCGCGTCGCCGATCCGCTACATCCTGCGCCGTCAACGCAACGCCCAGGTGCTGCTGGCCGAGGCAGAGGCTGTCGACGTGGCCGCACGCCGCGTCACGCTCGACATCGGCCACGTGCAGTACGACGCGCTGATCGTCGCCACCGGCACCACCCATGCCTACTTCGGTAACGATGCGTGGCAGGCGCACGCTCCCGGCCTCAAGACGCTCGACGACGCGCTGGCGATTCGACGGCGCGTGCTGCTCGCCTTCGAGCGCGCCGAACGCACGGGCGATCCCGAGGAGCAGCGGCGCCTGCTGACGTTCGTCGTGATCGGCGGAGGCCCGACCGGCGTCGAGATGGCCGGCGCGCTGGCCGAGATCGCCAGGCATGCCCTCGCCAGCGAGTTCAGATCGATTCATCCGGAGTCGGCGCGCATCGTGTTGCTCGAGGGGGGGCCGACGCTGCTGGCCACGTTCCCTGACAGCCTGCGCGTGCACGCCGTCGAGTCGCTGCGCGATCTCGGTGTTGAGGTGCGCCTCGCGACGCTCGTCACGCGCATCGAGGCCGAGCGGGTCGTCACGCGCGATGCCGGCACCATCGAGGCAGGCACCATCCTCTGGGCCGCCGGGGTTGCGGCGTCGTCCATTGGACGTTCGCTCGGCGTCGCGCTCGATCGCGCGGGACGGGTGGTCGTGCAGGCCGACCTGACGATTCCCGGCCACGACGACGTGTACGTCGTCGGTGACCTTGCGACGTTCCTTCCTGAGAAGGCGAGCACGCCGCTCCCGGGCGTGGCGCAGGTCGCGATGCAGCAGGCGACGCACGCCGCCCGCAACATCGTGGCCACGCTCGACGGACGTCCGCGGACGACGTTCGTGTACCGCGACTTCGGCAACCTCGCGACGATCGGCCGCGCGCGGGCGGTCGCGGATCTCGGATGGCTCCGCTTCTCGGGATGGACGGCCTGGGCATTCTGGCTGTTCGTCCACATTCTCAAGCTGACAGGGGTTCGCAATCGCGCCGTCGTGTTCGTGCAGTGGGCGTTCGCCTATTTCACCTTCCAGCGCAGCATCCGGCTGATCACCGGGGAGGAGTCCACATCGCCACCGTCATCCGCATCCTCGTCGTCGTAGCGGCGATCGTCACTGCGATCCTGCCCGTCGAGCCGCACGTCGTCGAGCGCTGGTTCAGCCGCAGCTGGTACCCGCCGCTGCAGCGCGTGCTCGGGGCCGTCGCCAACCGCGTCGCCTGGTCGATGTTCGACGTCAC
>JAEUQQ010000645.1 GCA_016789685.1 Acidobacteriota bacterium
TGCTGCAGCAGTTCAGCAAGACGGCGCTGCAGGCAACGATCAAGGACCCGTAGTGACGAGGAGGGGTCACATCTTTCTTCATCACATTTCGCACGGTCTGACCCCGGGGCCAGAGCATGCGCGTGGCGCAGAGTTCTGCCATTTCACGCGCCGACATCGTGCCGGGGCCGCGTGGCCGCGACTGGCGAGGCGTGCGCGATTCCCAGGGAAAAGGCGGCCCCGGCGACGTCGTCGGTGCTGGACCGCACGGGCGACACCTACGACGGGCCGGGCAGACGTGGCGGTATGCGTGGAATGCCCGCAGGGAACTCGTCCGCGATATGGGCCATGCGTGAAACATGTTATGCTTCACGACATGAAGACAGTGACGGTGCGCGACCTCCGGCAGCGGTGGCCGGAAACCGAGCGGGCCCTCGAGAGCGAAGGCGAGATCATCGTCACGCGTGACGCCAGGCCTGTGGCGAAGCTCATACGGTATGCCGAGCCCACCCGCCCACGCGCCAGGTTCGATCCGGTACAACACGGCCAATGGCAGCGCCGGACGAGTGGAGGCCGTGTCACTCGCTGGGTCGCCGACGGCCTCCTGACGGAGCGCGACGAACGTTGATGCCCCCGACGTACATCGACAGCAGTTCGCTGCTGAAGACGTTGTGGAACGAACCAGAAAGCGCGGCCGTGCGGATGTCGGTCGCCGCAGAGCACCGGTTGGTCGTGTCGGCGCTGACGGAACTCGAAGTCGAGGTCCAGTTGCGCGCGCGCCTCCTCGCGGGCTCGACGAGCAAGTCGCAGTATCGTGCCTACCGGAACCGGCTTGCGTCCTTCCGCGACGTGGCGCCGTTCGAGTTCGCCGATGTGCCTGGCGCGGTCTTTCGCATCGCCCTCGAGCAGCACGTATCCTCGCCAGTACAGTGCCGCACGCTCGATCGCCTGCACCTGGCCGCAATGGAACACCTCGGAGCCCGCCGTCTGATGACCAACGACGGCAAGCAGGCCACCGCCGCACGGAGCCAGGGCTACGAGGTGGTCGTCCCCGGTTCCTGATCTCGCCTGCGCCGGGTCGGCGCCCGCCGGGACGCTGCCGGATGGCGTCACGCGGGCCGCGCGTGGCGCAGAGTTCTGTCATCCCACGCGCCGACATCGTGCCGGGGCCGCGCAGGCCGCGACCGGCGACGCGTGCGCGATTCCCACGCAAAAGACGGCCGGTGGCTCGGGTCCCGGTCGCGGCGCGCAGGTGGCGGCCGGCTTGCATCCGCCAGGCGCGTCTCAAGCCAGTTCAGCGACTCACGACCAGGGAGGGTCCCGTGGAGCATTCAACGGTGGCGCGCGTGCGGCGCGTCGTATTGATGGGAATGGTGGCCGCCGCCTGTGCACGCGGCGCCGACGCCGCGCCGATCGTGTTCGAAGCAGCCGGCGCCAGCGCCGCGGGCGTGCAGGCGACTGTCGATGCGTTCAGGAGTGCCATCGGCGCGCTCAATCCCAACACCGGCGGGGCGTTCGCCGGCGGGCGTCGCGAGATCAACTGGGATGGCGTCGGCGACGCGTCGGCCGACCCGGCGGCCCTCGCGGGCGACTTCTTCAACAGCACGACCGTGGCCGGCCGCGCGCGTGGCGCGCAGTTCTCGACGCCGGGCACCGGGTTCATGGTCAGTGCCAACGCGGGGATGGCGACGCCGACGCTGTTCGGGTTCGGCACCGACTTCGCCACCTTCAGCGCACAGCGGCTCTTCACGGCCATCGGGAGCAACATCACCGACGTGACGTTCTTCGTGCCGGGCACGACGACGCCGGCGTACGTGTCGGCGTTCGGGGCGGTGTTCACCGACGTCGAGGTGGCAGGGCTCACGCGCATCGACTACTACGACACGCAGGGCGCGTGGCTGTTCGGGCGCGACGCGCTGCTGGGCGGCAACGCGGGGCTGTCGTTCCTGGGCGTGCGGTTCGACGCGGGCGAGCGCGTGGGGCGCGTGCGGATCACGTCGGGGCTGAACACGATCGTGTCGAACGGCGTGCTGGGCAATCCCACCGACGATGTGGTGGTGATGGACGACTTCATCTACGCCGAGCCGCAGGCGCAGCGTGTGCCGGAGCCGGCGACGTGGCTGCTGCTGGCCGCCGGCGGCGTCGGCATCTGCGCCCGGCGTCGCCCGCGGCAGTAGTGCGAGGAGGGGTCACATCTTTCATTGCAGCAAAACGCAAGACCTGACCCCGGTGCCAGGTCTTGAAACATGCTGCAATGAAAGATGTGACCCC
>JAEUQQ010000665.1 GCA_016789685.1 Acidobacteriota bacterium
ATCGCCGAGTTGGCGTCGTCGAGAACGAGGAAGATGACGCGCCCGTCGGCGGTGCCGACGTTCGTACCGACATCGCGCGCGCCAGGTGGGCGTGCCGGGGGAATGGGGAGATTGACCCTGGTGAACTCGATGATGTCGCGCGGCCTGCCATCCTCGGTGACCGCGAAGTCGTCGCGCGTCAGGTCGGTCACGGGCCGGCCTGACGCGTCGAACGCGACGACATCCACCTCGACGACCTCGACGCCAGACCTGAAGACCGGGCGGTCGATGGGCGACTGTGCCGGGCCGGCAGCCAGCGATGCCAGCACGCCGAGGCACACGGCAACGCGGAGCAGGCGCCCGGTCGGCGAGGGCACGTGAGGTGTCGTGGCGGCAAGCCGGCGGTCGCGTACGGGCATGGCGATGCGTGACGAGGATAGCAGGGGGCCACCCGGCTACGATGGCTGCGAGCCCAGGCAGCGCTGGACGACCCTGGCGAGCGACTCCGGCGTCCAGGGCTTCGCGAGGAACACCGTGTCGGTCCCCAGGTTGCGGCCCACGAGTTCCTCGCTGTAGCCACTCATGACGATGACGGGCAGATCCGGGCGATCGCGCCTGAGTCGTCGGGCGAGTTCGAGGCCACTGGCGTTACCGCCCATCACCATGTCGGTGAGCAGCAGGCGCACGTCGTCGCGGTGTGCCTCCCACAGGTCCTGCGCCTCGAGCGCGTCCGACGCCGACAGCACGCGGTAGCGCATGCGTTCGAGCGACGTCGTCAACATGTGCCGGACGGCGGGATTGTCTTCGGCGGTCAGAATCAACTCGCCGTGGCCCTCGTGCAACGGCGCCTCGTCGTCGAGGCGTTCGTCCTGCGCTTCGGGAACCGTCGCCGCGGCGGCTTCGAGGTACACGCGGAACACCGTGCCGCGGCCCACGGCGCTCTCGACGTCAATCCACCCGCGATGCTGCCGCACGATGCCGTAGGCGGTGGCGAGTCCGAGTCCCGTGCCCTTGCCGGCGTCCTTGGTGGTGAAGAACGGCTCGAAGATGCGCTGGCGCGTCTCGTCGCTCATGCCCTCGCCGGTGTCGGCAATCGACAGGCAGACGAACTCGCCGGGTTGCGCGTCGGCATGCCCCGGCACCGTGGCGTCGGTGAAGACAGCGGCACTGGTGGCGAGGGTGAGCCGGCCCCCATCGGGCATGGCGTCGCGCGCGTTGACCACCATGTTCATGATCACCTGCTCGACCATGCCGGCGTCGGCATCGAGCCAGAGAGGCGCGGGCGCGAGTTCGAGGTCCACCGTGATGTTCTCGCGCAGCACACGCCTGAACATCTTCGAGAGCGACTCGACGATCTCGTTGAGATCGACGCGTTCGATCTGCAGCACCTGGCGCCGGCCGAACGCGAGCAGCTGTCGCGTCAGCTGCGCGGCCATGGTCGCGCTCTGCTCGATGGCCGTGAGCGACTCCGTGACCTCGGGCGAGAGGCCGGGTTCGTCGTGCAGCAGGCCCAGGTGCCCGAGCTGCACCGTGAGCAGGTTGTTGTAGTCGTGCGCGACACCCCCGGCGAGCTGACCGATCGCTTCGAGCTTCTGGGCCTGCCGGAGTTGTTCGCCGAGGCGGCCGCGCTCCTCGTCGAGCAGGCGCCGTTCGGTGATGTCCTGCATCTGCGTGAGGCAGTAATCGGGTGCGCCGTCGGCGGTGCGTACGAGCCGCACCGACAGGATGATGTAGACGAGGCCGCCGTCCTTGCGGACGTACCGCTTCTCGAGTGAGTACCCGTCGATCTCGCCGGCCATCATCCGGTTGAACTGGCGCAGGTCGGCCTCCACGTCGTCGGGATGGGTGATCTGCTCCCAGGTGAGGCCTTCGAGTTCCTGGCGCGTGTATCCGAGGATCTGCGTGAGCCGATCGTTGACGTGGAGCCAGCGCTTCGCCGGCGACGTCATGGCCATGGCCAGCAGCGAGTGCTCGAAGTAGGTGCGGAAGCGCTCTTCGCTCACCCGCAGCGCGCGCTCGCGCTCACGCTCGGCCTCGAGCACCCGCGCCTGCGCGGCCTTCTGCGTTTCTTCGCGATCGAGGCGGATGTAGGCGCGCGCCAGGACGAACCCCCAGGTCGAGAACGCGATCAGCAGCGCCGCGAGGCCGAATCCGAGGCGATTCCTGAAGCCCTGGATGAACACCAGCGCCTCCGACTCCTCGGCGGTGACCGCAATCGACCAGAACGTGTTCTCGAGGGGGATTCGGGTGAAGTAGGCGTGCTTGACGACGGACTCGGGAGAGCCCCGGAAACTCGCAGAACAGCTCGATGCCCTCGCGGCTCAGCAGCGCCGCAAACCCCGACTGGCCAATGCGGATGCCGGCGACATGGCGCTTCGAGATGGCGTCGAATGGCACGAGCGCTGCCAGCGATCCGGCAAAACGGCCCTCGCGCCACACGGGCACGTGCATGGCCACCGTCTCGAAGCCCTGCACCGACTTGAACACCTGGCTCACCACGGGGCGACGCGTCTCGAACACCGCACGCACGTGGGCCTGGTCGAGGATGTTGCGCCCGGCCGCCCGCTCCTCCGGGTACGAGTACAGGATGCGGCCATCGGGGCCGACGCGAGTCAGCGAGAGCAGGTTGTCGCCCTGGGCCTGGAACAGATCGCGGAGCAGTCGCTCACCGGCCGGCGTGCTCGCCGCGACGTCGTCGCTCCGCGCGAGGAACTCGAGCAACTGGCGGCAATAGGCGAAGTACTCGGTGATGCCCTTGGTCGCCTGCTCGGCGAGGATGCGCTCCTGCGCGTACAACTGCTCGATGGCGTCGTTCCGCGCGCGGCGGTAGGCCGAGGCCATGAAGTACGCGCTCAGCAGCGCGACGCTGGCGAGCACGAGGACGCTTCGAAGGTGGCGCATCGGCGATGCAGGCCGGGCGGCACAGTCGCCGCCCCCGGGTGTGTCAGAGACTACCGCAGATCGCCCACGCCGGCGGGCGTATCGTGTCGGGCCTGGTTCAAGGCGATCGCCGACGTCACGGCGTGCCGGGCGGCCGATCAGGCCCGCAACGTCGAGAGCGGTGACGGCGAGGTGATGGCGTCGGCATACAGCTCGTCGAGCACGTCGCGGTAGCGCTGCTCGATGACCCTGCGCCGCACCTTCAGGCTCGGCGTCAGCTCACCCGCCTCGACCGTGAGTTCCCGGGGCAGGATCGCCCATCGGCGAATCTCTTCGTACCGTGCGAGGCGGGCGTTGACCCGCGCGACGTGCTGCGCGACGAGTTCGACGACGGGCTGGTGGCGCACGAGTCGATCGTATGGGGCGTCTGGCAGCCCGGCCGCACTGGCCCAGGCCCGCAGTTCGGCTTCGGCCAGGCTGAGCAGCGCGGTGCAGAACGGGCGGCCTTCGCCGTGCACGACCGCCTGGGCGATCATCGGGATCTCGAGCGTCAGGTGGCCCTCGACGTGCTGCGGTGACACGTACTTGCCGCCCGACGTCTTGATCAGGTCCTTCTTGCGATCGGTGATCACCAGGTGCCCCGAGGCATCGCGTGCGCCGATGTCGCCCGTGTGCAGCCAGCCGTCGGGATCGATCGCCGCAGCGGTCTCCGTGGGTTGCCCGAAGTAGCCGCGCATCACGCCTCGCCCGCGCAGCAGGATTTCGCCGTCGGGCGCGAACGACAGTTCCATGCCCGGAATCGGCATGCCGACCGTGCCCCAGCGATTCCGCCCGGGCAGGTTCGAGACGGTCATCGCCGTCGATTCCGACAGCCCGTACCCCTCGAGGATCGTGAGGCCGAGGGCCGCGAAGAATGACGTCAGCTCCGGCGCGAGGGCCACGCTGCCGCAGATGAAGAAGCGCAGGCGGCCGCCGAACCGCGCCCGCACCTTCGACAGCACGAGCGCATCGGCCACGCGCCATCGCGTGCGCAGCCAGGACGACACCGCGAGGCCATCGTGCCGGCGTCGCGCGACGGTGGTGCCGATGCGCAGCGCCCAGGCAAAGAGCGCGGCCTGCATCGCGCCGCCGGCGCGTGCCTGTTGCTGCACCCGGGCGTGCACGCGCTCGAAGATGCGCGGCACCATGCAGACAAACGTTGGCCTGACAGCCGCCAGATTGGCGGCGATGCGCTCGGGACGGCCATCGACCGCCGTGGCGAAGCCGAGCCCGACGCCGAGGACGATGCACATCTTCCCGAAGACGTGCGCGAGCGGGAGCCAGAGGAACTGCACGTCCGCTGGCCCCAGCAGATTCAGCGATCCGATCGACTCCACCTCGAACAGCCAGCAGTCGTGGGGGAGTTCGACTCCCTTGGGCCGCCCCGTCGTGCCCGACGTGTAGATCAGCGTGGCCAGGTCGGTGCGCGAGGCGCTGCCGGCGGCGCGCTCGAACTCCCCAGGATGGCTCGCGTCCCATGCGCGGCCCCGGGCAAGGAGGTCGGCCCACGACACGACGCCGGGCGCGTGTGCGTCGTCGATCGCGATGACGTGCCGCAGGTCAGGCAGGGTGGCGCGCTGCCGCGACACCCGCTCGGCCTGCGACGCGTTCTCGGCAATGAGGATCGTTGCGGCCGAGTCGGCCAGGATGAACCCTGCGTCCTCGTCGGCCGACAGCGGGTACACCGTCGCGGTCACCCCACCGGCGCAGCCGATGGCCAGGTCGGCGAGCACCCACTCGATGCGGGTCGCCGACGCGATGGCCACACGGTCGCCCTTGCTGAGCCCCAGTGCGAGCAGGCCGCACGCGAGCGCGCGCACGCGCTCGCCCGTGTCGCGCCACGTGAGCGTGGCCCAGCCGTGGTTGTCGGGGTAGAGGAAGGCCGCAGCGTCCGGGCTTGCGGCAACACGCGCGAGGAACAGATCTGCCAGCGAACGAGACGACGACGGCGTCACGGCCCGGCCAGTCTACGCCTCTGGCGGCGCGTACGCACGAAAGGGTGGGCGAACACCCGGATGGTGACGCACGCTCACCTCCCGGGATCGCCGCCGGGCGCGTGCGGTTCCTGCCTCGCCGGTGCGGCCAGGCTGGGCGACCCCTGCCGAGGCAGGGGCGCACCACGGCGCGCGAGGGCCACCGCCGCCGTCAACGCCTCGACGACGATCTCGATCGCCTCGGTCTCGAGGTTGGCGTGGAAGGGGAGGGCCAGCGTCGAACGGCTTGCGGCCTCGGCGGCCGGGAAGTCGCCCTCGACGAAGCCGAACCGCTCGCGGTAGAACGGCTGCAGGTGAATCGACGGGAAGTAGGGCCGCGAGGGAATGCCGCGCTCGCGCAACGCGTCGATGACCGCGTCACGGTCGATGTCGGTCGCGAGCCTGACCACGTAGACGAACCAGCTCATGCGTGTCGTGCCGGTCGTCAGGGCGAGCGGCTCGACGCCATCGATCACCAGCCGCTCGGTGTAGGCATCGGCGACGCGTGCGCGCTTGTCGAGCAGTTCGTCGAGCCGGCGCAACTGGGCGAGTCCGAGCGCCGCGCTCATCTCGCCGAGGCGGTAGTTGTACCCGAGCTGCGTGTAGTGGAGCCACGCGCCGTCGGCGCCGCGTCCCTGGTTCCGCAGGCTGCGGAACTGCGCGGCCCAATCGTCCCGGTCGGTGGCAATCACCCCGCCCTCGCCCATCGTCATCTGCTTGTTGGGGAAGAACCCGAAGACCGACGCGTCGCCGAACGTGCCCACATCCTGGCCGTCGTGCGCCGCGCCGATGGCCTCGCACGCATCTTCGATGACCGACGCCCCATGCGCCCGCGCCGCGGCGACAATGGTCCGCATCTCGGCCGCGCGCCCGAACACGTGGACGGGCAGCACCGCGCGGGCCGGCGTGCCCTCCCCGGCGCCCGACCGGGGAAGCCAGCGACGCGCCGCTCCCCCTCCCGCGGCCAGGTCGCCGAGCGCCTGCGCCACCAGCGTCGCGTCGATGTTCAGCGTCACGGGATCGATGTCGACGAAGATCGGCACCGCGCGCTGGTAGAGAATGGCATTGGCCGACGCCACGA
>JAEUQQ010000706.1 GCA_016789685.1 Acidobacteriota bacterium
AGGGGATCGAGACCCAGCGCATACTCGCGCCACGTCGGCACGCCGTCGGCGTCGGCATCCGCCGCGAACCACGCATTCGACGCGAGGCTCAGGCTCGGGATCGTCGTGAACGTCCCCGGGCTCACGATCGTCCCGAGGCCGAGTTGGGCGCTGAGGTTGGTGCCGCTGGCCACGACACTCCCGTCCGGCCGCCGCACGAATGAGACATCGACCCCGGCGACGACGCCGATGGCGTCGCCAACGCTGAGCATCGGCAGCGGCGTCGTGCAGCGATAGGTGCACGCCGTGGCGTCGGTCCCGAGCGACCCCGACACGGGCTCGCCCCACCCCCACGCCCGCCCGCGCACATCGACAGCCATGGCATGGCTCCGGCCGATGGCGAGGTCGACCACACCACGGAGGCCGGCGACAGCGGTCGGCGTCACGCGATCGACGATGTCGCCGACGCCCAACTGGGCCTCGTCGTTGGCGCCCCAACTCCACACCGATCCCGCCGCGTCGAGCGCGAGCACCGACGCCGTCCCCGCCGTGAGGCGCGTGACGTCGGTAAGATCCGCCACGGCCACCGGGCTCGTCTTCGGGGTCGTCGTCCCGTCGCCGAGTTGTCCGCGCGCGTTCGCGCCCCAGGCCCAGACGTGGCCCTGCGCGGCGCCATCGCTCGTGACGACGACACTGAAGTCGTCGCCAGCGGCCACAGCCGTGGCCCCGGTGATGCCCAGCACACGCGTCGGCACGGGCCGGTCCGTCGTCGTGCCGTCGCCCAGTTGCCCGCTCGTATTGCGTCCCCACGCCCACAGCGCCCCATCCGCTGTGATGGCCAGCGTGTGGAACCGCCCTGCCGCGACAGCGACGACATCGCTGACGCCAACGACCTGTACCGCGGCCTGCCGCGTCGTCGTCGATCCGTCACCCAGTTGGCCGTTGCCGTTCTGGCCCCAGGCCCAGACCGTGCGATCCGCCTTCAGCACCACCGAGTGGCGCTCGCCGGCGGCGACCGCGGTGGCGCCCGCAAACACCAGCAACGGCGTCGTCTGCGAAGGCACCGTCGCGCCGGGCCCCACCTGGCCTTCGTTGTGGCGGCCCCACCCGTACACGTCGCCCGCGGCGGTGAGCGCCATCGTGTGGCTGCCCGCGGTGACCAGCGCGCCCGTGACCACCACGTCGGTGCGGCGGGTGGCACTCGGGAGGAGTCCGGCCTGCCAGGCGCGCACCTGCACGACCTGGGCGCGATCGACGGTCAGCGTGCCGCCTGAGGCGATCGAGGACGAGGACTCACTGGGCACCGTGCCATCCGTGGTGTAGCGCAGCGTCGTCCCTACCGCGCCCGTGATCGTCAGCGTCTGCTGCGTCGCCGACGCGGCGGAGGGACGCGCGATCCAGGGGGTCGGCGCCGTACCGGCCGCATCCGCGCCGAGCGTCGCGCTCCCGACCGCGCTCATCGTGTACCCCGGCGCGAACGCGCGCGCCCGGATCACGGTCGCGCCAGGTACGCTGACGGGATAGCGATACACAGCGGACGCGGGCGTGGGATCGGTGGCGTCGAGCGTGTACCGAATCGTGGCGTCCGGCGTCGCGCTGTCCAGGACGATGAACACGGGCCCCGGTGATCCACCGGTCGTGCCTATGGTGGGCGTCGCGGCCGTCCCGAGCGAGACGAAGTAGGTCGCATAGCTCGTCGCGCTCGTGGTCCAGCGGGTCTTCACCGCGATGGCCTTAACCGTGCGCGGCTCGGCGATGGCGAACGGCGTCGCGTAGACCAGGGACGACGATGTGGGTTCCGAGCCATCCGTCGTGTAGTGCATCGTGGCGTCCGGCGTCGTGGTACTCAACGTGACGGTGGGTGGCGTCGAGAAGCTGCCGGCGCCGGGCGCGATCGTCGGCGCCACGACCTGCAGCGTGTAGGTCGCCGCCACCACGTTGCTCGGCGGAGCGCCCGACTTGTAGGCGCGGGCCTTCAGCGTCGTCGTCACCGTGATCGGGACACTGCCGCCGTTCGCGACCGTCGGGTCGCTCTCGAGGGGATCGCTCCCGGTCGTGGTCACGTGGATCGTGGCGTCGGCGTCGCTGACGCTGACAACAACATCCTGCGATGCGGGATACACACCGGTGGCAAGGTTGAACGTCGGGGTCGCGACCTTCCAGAGCAGGGATTCCCCACTGATCGCCACCGGTGTGAGGGCATCGACCTGCGTGCCGTCGCCGATCTGGCCTTCGTGGTTCCGTCCCCACGTCCACACCACGCCCGATGCGGTCAGCGCGAGCGAGTGCGTCGCGCCCGCCGCGACCTGGGTCACGTCGAGCGGGATCGCGAGCAGCACGGGGCCGTACCGGGTGAGCCCGGTTCCGTCGCCGACCTGCCCGCTGTTGTTGAGCCCCCAGGCGTAGACACGTCCACCGGTGGTCCGGGTGAGTGCGTGCTGCTCGCCCGCCGCCACGTCGGTCACGTCCGTGAGCCCGGGGACCACGGCCGGGGTGGTTCGGTCGGTCGTCGTCCCGTCGCCGAGCTGTCCATAGCTGTTCAGGCCCCAGCTCCACACCGAACCGTCGCTCAGGCGCGCGAGCGCGAACCCCGCGCCGGCGGCGATGCGCGTGGCGGTGGTCAGCGTAGTGACCTGCACGGGACTCGTCCGCGTCGTCGTCGTGCCATCGCCCAGTTGGCCGCTGCCGTTCGCGCCCCAGGCCCAGACCGTCCCATCCGCGCGCAGTGCCACCGAGAACGATGCGCCGGCCGCCACCGTCACGATGTCGGTCAGCCCCGGCACCTGAACGGGCGCGGTACGCAGGGTGGTGGTCCCGTCGCCGAGTTGACCGCTGGTATTGGCGCCCCAGGCCCAGACCGTCCCATCCGCGCGCCTGGCCAGGCTGTGCGCCTCGCCCGCCGCGACCTGCGTCACGTTCGTCAGGCCGCCGATCACCACCGTCGGCAGGTGGCGCGCGGTCGTTGTCCCGTCGCCGAGACGCCCGTAGCCGTTGCTGCCCCACGCCCAGACCGTGCCGTCGCTGCGCACGGCCAGCGAATGTTCCTGACCGCCCGCGAGGGCGACGACACCGGTGAGTCCAGCCACCAGGGTCGGCAGCGTCCGACGGGTCGTCGTGCGATCACCGAGCTGCCCGTAGCTGTTCTTCCCCCAGGCGAATACCACCCCGTCGGCGCGTCGCGCGAGGGAGTGGTGACTGCCCGCCGCCAGGAGGGCGGAGGTCGTGGCGTCCGTGACGGTGAACGCGGCCGACGTCACCGCGCTGGTCGTGGCGCCAGCCTTCCAGGCGCGGGCCTTCAGGATGTACGTGCCCGCAATCACGGTGGCGCCCGAGGTGATCGTGGGATCGCTCTCGGTTGGATCGACGCCGTTCACGGTGTAGTGGACCGTCGCGCCTGGTGTGGCTGTCGTGACGGTGATCGGCGTCCAGGCGGTCTGCGTGCCCCCGGTCGGCGAGAACACCGGATCCTCGACGACGATGGTGTAGGTCGCCGACGCGATCGGACTGGTGACGTAGTCGGGGTGGGTCGCCAGCGCCTTGAGCGTCAGGCTGGTGTCGATGGGCAACGGGGCCACGTAGAGCGGGCTGCTCGTCGTAGGGGTCGTGCCGTTGAGCGTGTAGCGAATGGCCGCGCCGGGGGCCGCCGAGAGCGTCACCGTGGCGCCCGACGCGTACGTGCCCGTGCCCGGCGTGAGCGTTGGCGCGGTCAACGTGCCGAAGTTCATCGTGTACGTGCGCGTGTTGAGCGCGCTCGACGTCCAGCCCGCGCGAAAGCCAATCGCCTTGACCACCATCGACGTGGCGACCGACAGCGCCCCCGTGTACGCTACCGAACCCTCGGTCGGCGTCGAGCCATCGGTCGTGTAGCGGATCGTGACCCCGGGCGACGTGGTCGTCAGCGTCAGCGATTGCGGCGTGGTGTACGTACCGCTGGCGAGCGAGAATTGGACCGTCGCCACCGAGAGCGTGAACGTCGCGCTCGCGACATCGCTCGACGGCATCCCCGTCTTGAACGCCCGCCCCTTCAACGTCAGGGACTCGGTGACGTTCACCGTCCCACCCGAGGCGACGCCGGGATCGTTGATCGTCGGCTCCGCGCCATCGATCGTGTACGTCGTCGTTGCGCCAGGTGTCGCCTCGGTCACGGTGACGGTCTTGGTCGTCGTGAAGCTGCCGCCGGCCGGCGACAGCACGGGCGTCCCAACCTTCCACGTGTACGACGGTCCGCTGATGGCGCCGGGCGTGGGGCGATCGATCGTCGTGCCGGTCCCGAGTTGCCCCGATCCGTTGTCCCCCCACGTTGACACGACCTCGGTGCTCGAGACCGCGACGCCGTGGGTCCGTCCCGCTCCGATCAGCGCGATGCCCGACAACGCCGTCTGCGTCGGCGTGTTCCGGTTCGACGTGGTGCCATCCCCCACCTGCCCCGACGCATTCCAGCCCCAGCCCCACACGCTGCCGTCGCTGGTCAACGCCGCCGTGTGGGTCGACCCTGCGCGGACCGCCACGACGGTGGTCAGCGTCGACACGGCCACCGGTGACGTGCGCTGCGTCGTGGTGCCATCGCCCAGTTGCCCGCTCGTGTTCCAGCCCGTCGCCTTCAGCGCGCCGGTGGTCAACAGAATGACCGAGTGGTTGCCACCGCCCGCGGCCGCCGCGGCCGTGGTGACCCCCGACATCTGGACCGGCGCGGTCCGTTGCGTCGTGGATCCGTCGCCCAACTGCCCGTACGAGTTCTTGCCCCAGGCCCACGCTGCGCCCGCGCTCGTGACCGCCAGCGTGTGGTCGGCGCCTGCCCCAATCGCCGACGCCGTGAGGCTGCTCACGACCTGCGGGGCGTTGTAGTTCGTCGTCGATCCGATCCCGAGTTGGCCGGTGGTGTTCTTGCCCCACGTCCACACGGCACCGGTCGATGTCAGCGCGACCGAGTGGTAGTCGCCGGCCGCAATCGCCGTCACCGACGTGAGCGACTGCACCTGCACTGGCGACGTCCGCTGCGTGTTGCTGCCGTCGCCCAACTGGCCCTCGGTGTTCCGGCCCACCGCCCACACCGTGCCATCGGCCTTGAGGAACAGGGTGTGATACCCCCCGGCCGCAACGGCGACGACATTGGTCAGCGACGGCACCTCGATCGGCACGGTCTTCGCGGTCGTCGTGCCATCGCCGAGTTGCCCGTTGCCGTTCCCGCCGAAGGCCCAGACGTGACCATCAGGCGTGCGAATCACCGAATGCAGCACGCCGCCTGAAACGGTGTCGGCCGATGCGGGTGACGCCACGCTGCCGAGCGCCATCCACAAGGCGGCGACGCCAATCGACACACGGCCACACCCGAGGCGCGCGATCCCGTCGACGAAAGGCACACGTCCAGCAACACGCCACGGTCTGGTCGTCATGAGCACTCCAGGTCGAATCGTGCGGCGGGCTGGGGAGGCGCACAGAACGAGGTGCGAGCCGCCGCGGTGCCGGTGAGTCCGGCACCGACGACTTGGCCGAAGCACAACGCGCGCCACTGGCGCACTGGGGCAATGTGGCGAGATATTGAACCGTCACTCAGTATGCTTGAGGTGAGTTCCCGCCGAAGACACGGCAGTGAGTCTCACGAATGCCGAAGAGACGGCAGCCACGTAGCCACCTTCAGAGCCGCCGCACGACAGTACTGTGATCGAGTGATATCGGTTCATATCTCTTCTCGGCGGCCACGCCCACACCCTGTCGCGGCTTACGGCCCTGCGTGCCCCTGGCGCGAATCCGTCGCCGACACGCTCCGCTTCCACCCAAGAAGGACCGACACCGTCGACGTCAGGCTGGCATCATCTCGGACGACCGTGATACTGCATCAGCCTGTAGACACGGAGTGTGGCGACACGCACGTCACCGACTGAAGTGAGGTGCCACCAATGTGGGACCGCTATGACGCGCGCGATGACGACCGCCAACGTGATGATGCGTTCGGCCGATATCTCAGCCGTGGAAGCCGCGGGGCCAGTGACAAGCGCCGCCGTGACTTTGACGACAGTGAAGACCCACGCGATGTGTTCCTGCGCGATCTGGATCTGCCTCGCGATGACGCACGCGAGCGCGTGGACGAGCGCACGCGGAGCTACTCGCTGAATCACGACGACAGTCGCACGCTGGCCACCGTCGGTGCGTTCCGCGTCGTCGCGGAGCGCGACCTCGAGGGCCAGGGCGGCGGCGCGGCCAACGCCCGGGCCACGCTGCGCCACCTCGAACGCGAGGGCCTGGCCCGCACGTCCGCGCTGGCGCCGGGTGAGCGGGCGGTGGTGCTCACCGACCGCGCGCGCGACCTGCTCGAGGCGCATCGCATTGACCGTCCGGATCGCGAGCACGAACCCGGACAGGCCTTCTACGCCGGATTGCGCAAGCCGCGCGAGTTGACGCACGACACGGCGGTCTACCGCGCCTATGCACGCGCCGAGGCGCGCATCCGCGCATCGGGTGGACGCGTCCGGCGCGTGGTGCTCGACTACGAGGTAAAGCGCGACTATCAGCGGTTCCTGCAGGAGCGCAACCGTGGGCGGCGCGACCACGACGGCCGGCCCGATCGTGAGGTCGAGGAAGTCATCGCGTGGGCGCGTGCGCACGACCTGCCGTACTTCGACGACCAGGTACACATCCCAGATGCACGCGTCGAGTACGACGATCGAGATGGACGGTCGCGCCACGAGGATCTCGAGGTCGTCACGGCCCACTACCGCGGCGCCCACGCGGGTGCGGCGGGGCGCTCGGGATTCACTTGCTACCGGTCGGGCGGACACGGTGTCGGTGGACGCACTGGGGGACGACGCACACCGGATCCGCGGCTCGCGGAGGAGTTTCTATGATGTTCCCGACGGAGCCCGATCGCTGGACGCTCGACATCGCCACGGCGGGCCGTGTCGAGGCGGTTGCCGCGTTCGGGGTCACCGAAAGACAGGCACAGTTTCTCGTGCATGCCCTGCTACACGCCGGCGTCTTCGTGGAACGGCAGTACTGCCAGTTCGCACACATCGTCCACGGCCAGAAGAGCGCCGACTTCGTCAGGATGCTCGTCGAGCGCCGCTGGGCCACGCCGGTGGCGACGGGGCCGCTGCATCGCGGGCGGCTCTTCCATCTGCACTACAAGCCACTCTGGGCCGCGATCGGCGAGCCCGACAACCGGTTCCGCAAGGCCACGACCCATGGCCGCCTCATCGAGCGCGTGATGCTGCTCGATGCGGTACTCGACGAGCCCGATCTGTCGTGGTTGGGCCCCGCGATCGACAAGCGGCGTCACTTCCAGCGCGCGCTCGCGGGCCGCCTCGACCTGCGCGCATTCCCGCATCTCACGTTCCACGGGGACGGCGGCACCACGTCACGACTGTTCCCCGACAAGCTGCCGATCGGCGTGGAGCCGCATGGTCGTCGACACGTCCTGCTGTACCTCGTGACAGGTCCGTCGGCGATGGACTTCCGCCTGTTCCTGCTGCGACACACGGAACTGCTGCGCGCCCTCTATCAGTGGGAGATCCGGCTGCTGGTGCCACGCCCGCTCGTGGCGGCCACCACGGCGTATCTGCGAGCCGCGCGCGACCACCTGGCCAGCCCGCTCGATCCCGCCGTGATTGACGAACTGAAGTGGTTCTTCCCCGAGCAGGAGCGCCTCGCCCAGCCCGGCGCGGGTGCACCCGACGCTCGCTTGCTCCGCGACCGCAGCGCCTATCGCGCACCGCAGTTCACCGCCCTGTATCGGCACTGGCTCGTCGCACGCAACGACGCCTTCTGGTGCGCAGGCTCGCCGACGCTGGCTGATGCCATCGACCGAGGCGAGGGCCAGGTCGAATGCGTGCCGCTGACGCGGCAGTATCTGCATCTGTCGAACCTGGTGGGTGTGGCCTGACGCCGGGCGCGTGACTACGGCAACACGAGGAGGCTGGTCGCTTGGTCGTCGCCGAACGCCACGATGCGGGCGTGATGCTCAGTGAGGAGATCGGCAACCGCCTGCGTGCCGACGTTGCCCATCCGCAAGTGGATGACCTTGGGCGGCGCGCCGTAGAGCACGCTCATCCCGCTGAAGTCTTCGTCTTTGGTCAGGATCGCGAATCCGCGGTCGCGGGCAACGGTCCAGACGGCGGCGTCCGTGCCTCCGCGCATGCAGAGGGTTTCGACGTGCACGCTCCCGGGGAACAGATCACCGACGGCGACCACGAGACGAGGGCTGAGGTTCTCGTCGATCAGGAAGCGCACGGCTAGGCCGCGGGAGACGCGAGACGACGTTCGCGGGCCGCCGCGAATGCCAGCACCGCCCGGATACTCTCGGATGTCAGGCTCGGGAAATCACTGAGAATCTCGGCTTCGCTCATGCCCGACGCCAGGTACTCCAGCACGTCCTGCACCGTGATGCGCGTGCCCGCCACGCAGGGCTTCCCACTGCGGACGCCCGGCGTGACGGTGATCAGATCTTCCCAGCGCATGGGGCCAGCATAGACGCTCGGTGCACGCCCCGCAAGACCTTGTCGCGGGCGCCGGCGAGCCTCGCGATCCCACCGCCCGTCATCCCCGCTCCCCCCGGTCGTTCACGGTTAGACGACGCGGAATGCATGAGGACGACCTCGGGGACAACCTCGCGTTCGGAGGTCGTCCCTGCGGCGTTCCTCTCAGCAGTAGATCCGGCGAGGCCCCGAGCACGATTCCCCAGCCGACGGTCTCAGCGCAACACCGCGTCGGCACAGATCTTCGGGAGGCCAGTCAACTGTGGGACGCCGACCAGGGTCGCGCCGTCAGCCGCCCTCATGCCCACGAGAACCTCACACAGAACAGGAGACATGGCGTGAGCGACCCCCTCGCCAGCGTCGCATCCCTCCCCGCCCTCGTCCTGCGGGGGTCGCTCACGCCATGCTGTCACTGTCTGTGCCGCCGCTGGGATCGGGCGGCGCGAGTGCGCAGAAAGGCGACGCGATGACCATCGCATTTGCCCGAGGAACGACGCGCAGAATGATGCGAGGAATGCCCGCGACAAGCGCACGTTGTCGGACGCGGCCATCACCCGCGCGATCGTCGGTCTGTGCTCGGCCCCGTGCAAGGCTCGGTCGCTTCGCTCCGACCGCGCGAACGCGCGGCCTGCGGGCCTTGACGGAGCCTGCGCGCAGATCGCGTGAAGCAGCTATGTGATGTCCGGCGGAGTGTGCGGCATGCGGCCCGTCATCCCACACATCGTAGCTCGACTGATTTCTGGTCTTGATCTCGAATCGACGCGGCGCTAGTCTGATCCCATCTCGCCGGTGCGAACACGCACCACCCTCCGCGATTCGGATCATCCGACGCGGGGCCGCCTGCCGCGCGTCGCCCTCAGGGCCGCGCGCTGCAGCACACGTCTCATCGACACGACCGCAAGACCGCCTGCATCGCCATTGCGCCCAGCGCTGTGCCGAGGCACGCGCCGCACGTCGTCGCATCCGACGCGCTCTCAGAGCCTGTTCGACGATGCGACACCCGAGGCATCCGCAGTGTCGACTGGCGACCGTGAGGTCAGCACGGTCCAGTCGTATGACACCTCCGGATCGCATCACCCAACGCACGTGTGACACGTGCAGCCGCCGCGGGGCCCAGCCTCTCGGTCCCGATGCCGACCCAGTCGGACATCCGCGCCACTGACTCCGAGCGCGCTGGCTCCAGGCCAGCGCGCTCCTGCGCGCCGGTTCTCGTTCCCACTCGGCGGTGCTGCGACGGACGTGATCACACGTCAAGGAGGGTGCTCGATGAAGGTCTGGATGACGGTCGGCGAAGGCGCGGCGTACGCGGGCGTGAGCCGCGACACGCTCTACACGGCGTGCGAACGCCGGGAGATGCGGCACGCACGCGTCGGCGGGCGTCGTGCGATTCGCGTGAAGGCGGAGTGGATCGACGCGTGGTACGAGCGACACGCGAGGAGTGTCATCGACATGCCTGCGGGCGACCGCCTGGCGATGCACGGAGGCCGCTCGTGAGAGGCGAAGCGCTCAACCGGGTGCATACCGGGTTGAAGACCCTCGCTGCAGGCACTGCCGCACCTACTGTCAACACACTCCCGAATCGCCTGCTGAACACCTTCGAGGTGGCCGCGTTCGTGGGCTGCCACGAAGAGACCGTGCGCCGAGCCTACCTGCGCGGCCTGTTGGCGTCGCAGAAGTTCGGCGTGCGCGGCCGCCGCTTCCATCCAGCCGACGTACTCGACTGGATCGGACGGGGCGCGCCGACTCGCGTCGTGTGAACCACCCACTGAGGCATCCGCAGATGTGACTGGAGGACCGATGACGATCAGACGACGATGTTCGGAACGGAAGTGCAAGGACGGACGGCGGTGCTTGAAGCATCTGGTGCTCGACGTGATGTTCCGCGGGAAGCGCCATCGGATCCCGGCGAACGAGTTCGCGATCCCGCGCATGGAACCCGGACGGCAACGGCCCATCCAATCAATGGAAGAAGCCCGCGACTGGGAACGGCGCTTCATCGGCGAGATCAAGGCTGGCCGCGATCCGCGGCGGCCCACGAGTCGCGCGATGCAGGCCGGCGCCGAACTCGCCAACGTGTCGGCGTTCCTGGACGCGTACATGGACCGTCTGGTCAAACCGTCTGGGCTCCGCAGCATCGCCACGGTGCGCAGTCAAATCAGCGTCCTGAAGTAACACCTGGGCGACCTGCCCCTCCAGTCGCTTGAAGACCCCGACGAGATCAACAGGTTCAAGACGAGCTCCGACTACGCCGAAGACGTCGAGATCGCGTCGGTGCATCGCGTGCTCGAGCGGCTGCGCGCGGCGATCAACTGGGGACTGGCGCAAACACCCCCACTGTTCGACCGCTCGCCGTTCCATCGGTTCGGCGTGCGTCTCGACAAGAAGTCCGAGACGATCCGCGATCGCCGCGTCTCTCGCGACGAGGAGCGCCGGCTGCTCGAGGCAGCGCTCGGCGTGATGAACACGGCGCGGCATCAGTACGTCGGCGAGACACTCCACGATCGCATCATCGGAGCGCTCGAACTCTGCTGTCGTCGCGGCGAGATGCTGTTGATCCAGAACAAGCGCGTGAACTGGGACACGTGCCAGATTGGTATCCCCGGCGCAACGGCGAAGGACAAGGAGAACCGGCGCGTCCCGTTCAATCCCAAGGGACGCGTCGCTGCCGTGCTCAAACGCCGGGCGACGCTCGGGCCCGACGCCTTCGTGTTCGGCCATCCGTCGGGCACCTACCAGCCGCTGATTCAGACGGCCTGGGAGACGCTGAAGCTGCTCGCGAACGGCCTCGAACCGCGCCTGGGGATCGAGGGCACGCGGTGGAACCAGGAACAGCTCCGGCACATCGACCTGCGCTGGCACGACCTTCGTCACGAAGGGGCCTGCCGCCTGCTCACCGACGGCGTCGACATCCGCATCGTCCAGCTGATGCTGGGGCACGCGAGCATCCAACAGACGCAGCACTACCTCAACGTGACCGACGAGGAGTTGCGAAAGGGCCTGGAAGTGAGCTGGGGACTGCAGGACCGGCCGCTGAGGCTGATGTCGGGGCGCTGACGTCTGGACGCCCGACGGCCGCCAGATTGTCCCCGATTTGTCCCCGGATGGTGTGGAAGTTGGCTCCTCGGGCTGGATTCGAACCAGCAACCCTCCGGTTAACAGCCGGATGCTCTGCCGTTGAGCTACCGAGGAACTCGGGGCCGCCACCGGCGGGCGCCGGGGCGGGTGCGGCACGCTCTGCGGCGCACGCGCGCCTCACAGCGAACCGAAATCGTAGCGGAAACCGCCCCCATGGTCAATCGCCGCGCGGCCCCCGTGCGTCATGCCACCCGCCCCGGCCAGGCCGGTCGCGCCACGCGGCCAGGCAGGCCGGCCCCGGCGCCGACACCGTCCATCCCGCCTGGCGTGAGCAAAACGCATGGCTGGCTGTTCCTGAAACGCATGTACGGGTAGGATGGCTGCGGTCCGGCGCCTCGGTTTTCACCGCCCCGCCCGGGGCGACCACGCCGGACGGAGCACGCGAGGCATCATGCTGAGCCAGTTGGCCCTGTCCATCAAAGAATCCCCTACGCTCAAACTCAACGAAACGGCCGCCCTGCTCCGCGACAAGGGTGAGCCGGTCATCCATCTCGGCGGCGGCGAACCGAAGAGCCGGGCGCCGATCGACGCCATCATCGGCTGCGCGTCGCTGCTCAACACCGGGGAGGTGCGCTACACACCCGCCGACGGCATTCCGGCGCTCAAGAAGGCCGTCATCCGCTACACCGAGGAGCACTACGACCGCTCCGTCCTGCCCGAGAACGTCATCGTCTCGAGCGGGGCCAAGCAGTCGATCATGGTGGCGCTGCACGCCATCCTCGATCCGCACGACGAGGTCATCTTCCCGGCCCCCTACTGGGTCAGCTATCCCGAGATGGTCCGCCTCGCCGGCGGCGTCCCGGTGGTGGTCACGGCCGGCGACGGGTCGTTCCAGCCGACGTTCGACGAGATCGCCGCCGCCGTCGGCTCCTCGACGAAAGCCATAATTCTCAACAGCCCCAACAACCCGAGCGGCGTCGTCTACACCGACGACTTCGTGCGGCAGGTCGTCGAGTTCTGCGAGAAGCGCGGCATCTGGCTGCTCATGGACGACACCTACAACCGGCTCGTGTACGACGGCCGCTCGCCAACCAACTGCTACGCGTTCACGCCCGAAGACGTCGAACGCTCCAAGGTGGTGGTCATCAACTGCGTCTCGAAGATGTACGCGATGACGGGCTTCCGCATCGGCTGGGCCGTCGGCAACCGCGACCTCGTCAAGGCGATGTCCAACATCCAGTCGCAGCAGACCTCGGGGCCCGCCGCGCCGTCGCAGTGGGCCGCCATCGGGGCGCTCAACGGCGTGCAGCACTCGGTCAGCGCCCTGCGTGCGACGCTCGAGAACAACCGCAACGTGCTCGTCGCGCGCCTGCGCGCCATTCCGGGCGTCAAGGTCACGGCCCCGGGAGGCACGTTCTACACGTTCCCCGACTTCAGCGCCTACGAGAAGAAGTCGCACGTGCTGGCCGCCATGCTGCTCGACAAGGTGCGGGTGGTCACCGTCCCGGGCAAGGAATTCGGCATGGAGGGGCACCTCAGGATCAGCTTCTGCGGCACGCTGAAGGAGATCACCGAGGGCGTGCAGCGCATCCAGTGGGCGCTCGATCCCAACGCGCCCAACGAGCTGTTCCTCGGCGGACGCCGCCTGCTGAGGGATGGGCTATGAGCGACTACCTCGGCATCACGACCCCGGCGGCAAAGGACGCCGGCCTCGCGGCCAGTGTCTACGGCCTCGAGCACCACGGCCTGACACGCCTGCAGCGCATCTACTGGAACCTCACCGCCGGCCCGCTGTACGAGGAGGCGATCTTCCGCCGCGAAGGGCGCGTCGCGGCTGATGGCGCCTTCGTCGTCGGCACCGGGGCGCACACGGCACGCGCCGCGGCCGACAAGTTCATCGTCAGCGAGGCCACGAGCCACGACAAGGTGTGGTGGGGCGAGTACAACCGTCCGTTCCTGCCCGAGACGTTCACCACGCTGATGATGCGCCTGCAGGGCTACCTGCAGGGCCGCGACGTCTTCGTGCAGGATGCCTTCGCCGGCGCGGATCCCGACCATCGCCTCGCGGTTCGCATCATCACCGAGAAGGCCTGGCACAGCCTCTTCGCACGGACGATGTTCATCACGCCGCACGGCATCGACGCGCACCATCACCACGTGCCCGACTTCACGGTGATCTGCGCGCCAGGCTTCCAGGCATCGCCGACGATCGACTCGACGCGCACGGGCACGTTCATCATCGCGAACTTCGCCGAGCGCATCGCCATCATCGGGGGCACGGCTTACGCCGGCGAGATCAAGAAGACGATCTTCACGGTGCTCAACTACCTGCTGCCGCTCGACGGGGCGATGCCGATGCACTGCTCGGCCAACGTCGGCCCGGGCGGCGACGTCGCGCTGTTCTTCGGCCTCTCGGGCACGGGCAAGACGACGCTGTCGGCCGATCCCGCCCGTCGCCTCATCGGAGACGACGAGCACGGGTGGAGCGACAACGGCGTCTTCAACTTCGAGGGCGGCTGCTACGCCAAGGTCATCAGGCTGTCGGCCGAGGCCGAGCCGCAGATCCACGCGTGCACGCGGCGGTTCGGCACCATCCTCGAGAACGTGACGCTCGATCCCGTGACCCGGCACCTCGACCTGGCCGATGCCTCGGTCACCGAGAACACGCGCGCGGCGTACCCGCTCGAGTTCATCGACAACGCCGTGCCGGAACGCATGGCCGGCCAGCCGTCGAACGTCGTCTTCCTGACGTGCGACGCGTCGGGCGTGCTGCCGCCGATCTCGCGGCTCAACCCCGAGCAGGCGATGTACCACTTCATCTCGGGCTACACGAGCAAGATCGCGGGCACCGAGGTGGGGCTGGGCACCGAGCCCGAGATCACGTTCAGCACGTGTTTCGGGGCACCGTTCATGGTGCATCGTCCGCTGGTGTACGCGGAACTGCTGCGCGCCCGCATGCTGCGCACGAAGGCCACGTGCTGGCTCGTCAACACGGGCTGGACGGGCGGCCCCTTCGGCGTCGGCAAGCGCATCAGCATCCGCCACACGCGGGCGCTGCTCAACGCCGCGCTCGACGGCAAGCTCGACGCGGTGCCGTATCGCAAGGATGCGGTGTTCGGGTTCGACGTGCCGCAGGCCTGCGAGGGCGTGCCCGCCGACATCCTCGACCCCGCCAACACGTGGCCCAACAAGGCCGAGTACGACGCGCGCTACGACGGCCTCGCCGCGCGCTTCATCGCGAACTTCGCGCTGTTTGCCGACGGCTGCCCGCGCGAGGTGATCGAGGCCGGCCCACGCCGCGCCTGAACGACTCGCACGCCCTGCAAGAAGCCGGTGCCGGTGACGACAGTCGCCGGCACCGGCGCGCGGCTCATCGCACGCCGCACGCCCCCACAATTCCGGCAACGACTGGCCCCGACGTCGAAGGCGAGACGACAACGCCAGGGGCGTCGATCCTCACGACCAGCCGGTGCACACGTCCGAATCGGTCGCCTCCCGGCACGATGTCGAGCAACGACACGCCGGGAATGGAGGGGATAGCCAGCGGCAGCACAGCCGGATGCCGGCCCGCGCTCGCGACCGTGACCGTCGCCGGGGGCTCGAACGTCACGGCGATCGGGACCACGGACGGCTCGGCGAGGTAGTACAGCGCCAGCGGTTGCACGCGCCCCTCGTCTGGCCGTTTGCCAACATGGGCGAGCCCCCAGTCCCATCCACTCCTGAGCATGTAGGCGCCGCGAAAGCTGTCGGGGCCACCCGCGATGTAGATCCGGCAACTGGCTGGCGCGCTCGACGTCAGCCGTCCGAGACTCGTCAGCCACGAACGCGTCATGGCGCCGGCACGGGGCCAGTTGCCCGCACGCAGCGCGGTGAGCACGGCCATGCAGAGGACCACGACGACTACCGCCCGGCGTCTCGATCGACGCGCAGCCAGGTCGATGGCAGACACGCCCAGCGCAATGGCGACCCCTGGCAGGTACATCAGCCGGTCGTTGAGCGGCGATGACAACGACGGCGCGAAAGTCAGCACGGGCACGACCGCGGCTGCGAACCAGGCGATGCCGGCGCGCATCCCGGGCTGTGCGCTGAGGCGCCAGGCCGTCGCTCCGATCGCGGCAACGAACGCCGCCATGACCGCGGTCACCACGGCGTTGACCGACACGCTCCGCAAGGGGTCGGCCAGTTGTTCGATCGCCGGCACGAAGGAATACGCCAGGTGTTTGGCCGCTATCACGACGCCCTGCAGGCCCGGAAGCGCGTCCTGGCCACGATAGCCGCCAATCCACTCCCCAACGACGACACGCCTCACGAGCACCGTCAG
>JAEUQQ010000361.1 GCA_016789685.1 Acidobacteriota bacterium
CCACGAAGAGATTGAAGACCGACGTCCAGATGAAGAACACGCGGCCGACCCAGATGTTGGCGTCGCCGGTCGTCGTCTTGAACAGGACCAGGAACGCCAGCAGGTTGAGCGCAAAGAAGCGATACGTCAGCGCGATGAACCGCGATCGCGGCAACTTCGCCACCAGCGCCGCAAACGGCGGGTTCACGATCAGCATGCCCACGAGCGTGCCCGTGAACAGCCACGGCAGGTTCTCGACGCCGCCGGCCACGCCGGCTTCGTCGCGCACGGGCCGGATCACCGAGTACGCGAAGAACACCGAGAACAGGTAGAGCCACGACCATCCGAGCGTGCCGACCTCGGCAGGCGTCACGGGCAGCACGAGCCGGAGCAGGCGATAGAGCACGCCCTCGTCTGAGGGGGTCGTCGTGGGGGCCGTCATGCAGATCCTCGGATTTGCGGGTTCGGGAAGGATACGACGAAGCCAGGAAAAGTGCTTAGCGCGACGCCGCGGCGTTCCAGTCGGGCGGCGCCTGCCCGAGCAGGTGCTGCACGAAGAAGTCGAGGCGCTTCCGGTCGCCGTACGTCGCCGACGCGTCACCACGACCCGCGCCGTGGTTCTCGCCTGGCACCACCAGCAGGTCGAACATCTTCCCCGCCTTGACCAGCGCGTTGACCACCTGCATCGTCGAGGCAGGATCGACGTTCGTGTCGAGTTCCCCGACCACGAGCAGCAACCTCCCCTGCAGGCGCGCGGCGTTGTCGACGTTCGACGAGGCGCCGTAGTGCGGCCCGAGCGGATAACCCATCCACTGCTCGTTCCACCAGATCTTGTCCATCCGGTTGTCGTGGCAGCCCGCGAACGACACCGCAACCTTGTAGAAGTCCGGGTGGAACAGCAGCGCCCCCATCGAGTTCTGGCCGCCCGCCGATCCGCCATAGATCCCGACCCGCGTGATGTCGTACCACGGGTACTTCGCCGCGACTGCCTTGTGCCAGACGATGCGGTCGGGGAATCCCGCGTCGCCCAGGTTCTGCCACGCGACGTCGTGGAAGGCCTTCGAGCGGTTCGACGTGCCCATGCCGTCGATCTGCACCACGACGAAGCCGAGATCGGCGGTGGCCTGCGAAGCCGAATACGCCGAGAAGTTCTTGGGGACGTGCGACCCGTGCGGGCCCGCGTAGATGTTCTCGATCACCGGGTACGTCTTCGTGGCATCGAAGTTGTACGGGCGGAAGATCAGGCCCCAGATCTCCGTGACCCCGTCGCGTCCCCTGGCCACGAACGACTCCGGCGCCTTCCATCCTCCGGCCATGAGCCGGCTCACGTCAGCCCGCTCGATCTCCGCGACCAGCGAACGGTCACTCGTGCGGCGAAGCTGCGACACCGTCGGCAGGTCGACGCGCGAGAAGGTGTCGAGGTAGAGCGACATGTCGGCCGAGTACGCGACCTCGTGATCCGCATCGTCGTGCGTGAGCGGCACGAGGCCCGTGCCGTCGAAGTTGATCCGGTAGTAGTGGAGAAAATACGGGTCCTTCCCCGCCTGCATGCCACCTGCGCTGAACCAGATCTGCCGCGCCTGCTCGTCGACCTTCTGCACGTGGCGGACGGGCCACGCGCCCTTCGTGATTTGCTGCGTTACCGCGCCCGTGGCGCCGTCGATGAGGTAGAGGTGATTCCAGCCGTCGCGCTCCGACATCCAGATCACCTCGCGGCCACCGGCGAGATCGTGCCTGAAGCGCTTGCCCGACGACCGCGTGTCGTTCGAGCGGTTGTAGTAGTAGAACGTCCGGGGCTCCTCTGACACGACCGCGCGCGCCCCGCCGGTTTCACCGTCGACCACGATGACGCGGTAGACCTGGTGCCCGCGCTGGTTGTACTCGAAGGTCAGCGTGCGGCTGTCGGCGCGCCACTCGAGCGGCGTGAGTTCGTACGGGTTCGGAAACAGGTCATTGGCGACGGCGATCTGCTTCCTCGTCGTGCCTGGCCCCACATGGAAGACGAACGGCTGCTCGAGATCGAGCACGTCGCCTGGCTTCGCGTACTGCAGCGTCCACGATTTCGGCTGGAGCTGGTCCTCTGGCGACGACTCCACATAGTGCACGGTGCGCCGATGGCCGGCGCGGACGCGGTACGCGGCCAGCTTCGTCGAGTCGGGCGACCACGTCACCGACGCGAGTTCGTAGGCGTCGCCCTCAATGCCGTCACGCGACAGCAACTCCGGTGTGGCCCCGGCGGCCGTCGAACGGATCGCGAGGTTGTGGTTGAGGATGACGGCCTCCCACTTCCCATCGGGCGACGTACGGGGCTCGGCATCAGCGACGGCGTGGGGTCCGCGCACCGGGCCGTTGACGCCAGCCAGCGCGCCCGCTGG
>JAEUQQ010000364.1 GCA_016789685.1 Acidobacteriota bacterium
TCACGAAGACGTCCTCGGCCACCAGGTTGAGGCCCGCACGTTTTTCGAGCACCGCCAGCAGCAGCGACAGCCGTGTGCGGTCGAGGCCGTTGGCCGTCCGCTGGGCGTTGCCGTAGCTGCTGGTGCTCACCAGGGCCTGCACCTCGACCAGCAGGGGCCGTGACCCCTCGAGGCAGCACAGGACGGCCGAGCCGGGCGTGTTGGCGGGCCGCTGCGCCAGGAACAGCTCCGACGGGTTGGGCACGGGGGTCAGGCCGCGCCCCGTCATCTCGAAGACGCCGAGCTCGGAAATGGCGCCGAAGCGGTTCTTAACCGCCCGCACCATCCGGTGGGCGTGATGGCGCTCACCCTCGAAGTACAGGACGGTGTCGACGATGTGCTCGAGCACCTTCGGGCCGGCGAGGCCACCGTCCTTGGTGACGTGGCCGACGAGGAACGTCGGGAGGTTCTGCCCCTTGGTCGCAAAGAGGATCTGGGTGGCGGTCTCGCGCACCTGCCCCACGCTGCCAGGGGCCGACTGCAGCTTGAGCGAGAACATCGTCTGGACGGAATCGATGATGAGCAGCGCGGGGCGCAGGCGCGCTACTTCTTCGAGGATGCGCTCGAGGCACGTCTCGGCCAGCAGGTAGAGCTGCGGGCGATCGACGCCGAGGCGTTCGCCTCGCGACTTGATCTGGTGCTCCGACTCCTCGCCCGAGCAGTAGAGCACCGGTGCATGCGTCGCGAAGTGGGCGGCGGCCTGCAGCAGGAGGGTCGACTTGCCGATGCCCGGCTCGCCCCCCAGCAGCACGAGCGAGCCCGGCACGATGCCGCCCCCGAGCACACGATCGAACTCGGTGATGCCCGTCGTGAGCCGCTCGCCGACGACGGTGTCGACGTCGCCGTAGAGCCTGGCCTCGGTGCGGGCGCCCATCGAGTAGCGCTGCTGGAAGGCGGTGGGTTCGACGCCGGCCGGCGCCGCCTTCTCCTCGACGATGGCGTTCCAGGCACCGCAGTCGGGACAGCGTCCGACCCACTTGGCGTGCTGCGCGCCGCATTCCTGGCAGACGAAGACGGTCTTGGGAGCTTTCATCGGACTCGTGTGTGCGGCCGCGCCGAGCCCGGCGCGGACCCGAGGCACGGACGAGACTCCGACGATAGCATCGTCACGCGTACACCCGCTCGATGCGCGTCCCGATGCGGCACAGGATCTCCCAGGGAATCGTGCCGATGGCCGCCGCCATCTCGCGGGCGTCGATCCGCTCGTCGCCCTGCGTCCCGATGAACACGGCCTCGTCGCCGGGCTCGACGTCGAGACCGGTCACATCCACCGTGAGCATATCCATGCAGACCGAGCCGACGATCGGCGCCCGGCGCCCACGCAGCAGCACGTGGCCGCGGCCGCCCAGCCGCGTGTCGAGGCCGTCGGCGTAACCGGCCGGGATCACTGCGATGGTTCGCGGGCCATCGGCCACGTAGCGCGCCCCGTAGCCGACGCTCTCGTTGCTGCGGATCTGCTTCACTGCGACGACGCGCGACTGGAGCGAGAGCACGGGCTCGAGCGCGAGCGTGGTCGCGACGGGCGGCGGGACGACGCCGTAGAGCAACAGGCCGGGACGGACGTAGTCGAACCAGGCGCGGGTGTCGCGCAGCAGCGCGGCGCTGTTGGCCGCATGCACGGCGGCGCGGCCGAGCCCGAGCCGCTGTGCCGTCGCCCGCGCCGCATCGAAGCGCGTGCGCTGCTGCTCGAACAGCGGGTGCTCGTGGTCGTCGGCCGTCGCGAAGTGCGTGTAGATGGCCTCGACGTGCAGGTGGGGGCTCGAGAGAATCGGCGGCAGCGTGCGCGCGAGATTGTCATGGCGGAAGCCGAGCCGGTGCATGCCGGTGTCGATCTTGAGGTGGCAGGCGAGGCGCTCGCCACCTGCCGCGGCGGCCTCGGCCAGCGCGCGCGCTGCCCAGGGCGACGACACGGTGGGCGTGAGCCGGTGCGCGAAGACGCCGGCGACGTCCGAGATCGACAGCGCGCCGAACACGAGGATGGGCACCGTCACACCCGCGTCGCGCAGCGTGACACCTTCCTCGATGTCGGCCACGGCGAGCATCGGCGCGCCGGCCGCCTCGAGGGCGCGCGCGACGCGCGCGGCGCCGTGCCCGTAGGCGTTGGCCTTGACGACCGGCATGACGCGGGGCGGGGCGACGGTGTCGTCGCCGCGCACGAGCGCCTGGATGGCGGCGAAGTTGCGGGCGAGCGCGCCGAGGTCGACACGGGCGCGGGTCTGCCTGACGGCGCGCATCATGGTCGGTGCGGCGCGGCGCTCACTCGTCGCCACCGCCGGGCATCTCGCGCCACTCGACGTTCTCGAAGCGCGTGTACTCGTTGAGGAACGCGAGGCGCGCGGTGCCGACGGGCCCGTTGCGCTGCTTGGCGATGATGATCTCGGCCAGGCCGGTCTCTTCCTCGTTCTCCTGCCGGTAGCGATCCTCGCGGTAGATGAACATCACCACGTCGGCGTCCTGCTCGAGGGCGCCCGACTCGCGCAGGTCAGAGAGCTGCGGCCGGTGATCCGATCGCGTCTCGGGCGCACGCGAGAGCTGCGAGAGCGCGATGATCGGGACGTGCAGTTCCTTGGCGAGGCCCTTCATCTGGCGCGAGATGGTGGCCAGTTCCTGCTGGCGGTTGTCGGCGCGCCCGCGGCCCTGCATCAGCTGGATGTAGTCGACCACGATCATGTCGAGGCCGTGCTCGGCCTTGAGACGCCGGGCCTTGGCGCGCATCTCGAGCATCCCGATCGACGCGGAGTCGTCGATGTACACGCGGGCATCGCGCAGGACGCCGAGGGCGGCGCTGAGCTTCCCGTAGTCGCGCTCGTTGAGGTAGCCGGTGCGGAACTTCTGCGCGTCGATCCGGGCCTCAGACGTGAGCATGCGCATGAAGAGCTGCTCTTTCGACATCTCGAGGCTGAAGAACCCGACGGTCATGTCGGTCTGCGTGCCGATGTGCTGGGCGATGTTGAGGACGAAGCTGGTCTTGCCCATCGACGGGCGCGCCGCGACGATGATCAGGTCTGACGGCTGCAGGCCGTTGGTCATCTTGTCGAGTTCGGCGAAGCCCGTGGGCACGCCGGTGACCATGCCGCGGCGTTCCTGCAGCTGCTCGATGGTCGCCCAGCTCGAGTCGACCAGCGCGCTGAGGGGCACGAAGCCGCTGCGCAGCGACCCGTCGGCAATCTCGAAGATGGTGCGCTCGGCGGTGTCGAGGATCTCGTCGGCTTCCTGGTCGCTGTCGTAGGCCTCGGCGACGATCTTGCTGGCCGAGGCGATCAGGCTGCGGCGGGTCGACTTCTCCTTGATGATGCGGGCGTAGTACTCGACGTTCGTCGCGCGCGGCACGCCGTCGACCAGCGACGCGATGTAGGCGGGGCCGCCCACCGACTCGAGCAGGCCCGCGCGGCTCAGTTCCTCCTTGAGCGTCACGAGGTCGATCGCCAGCCCGCGTTCGCTGAGGCCGATCATCTTGTCGAAGATCAGGCGATGGGCTTCGCGGAAGAAATCGTCGGAGTCGATGACCTCGGTGGCCTGGTTGATCGCGTCGTTGCGCAGCATGACGGCCCCGAGCACCGATCGCTCGGCGTCGAGATTGTGCGGAAGCGTGCGCGCGGATTCGAGGACGTC
>JAEUQQ010000002.1 GCA_016789685.1 Acidobacteriota bacterium
TGGGTCACGAGATCATCCACATCACCGAGAAGCACACGATCAACGCCATCAAGAAGAGCAAGGCCAAGGACCTCGGCACCGATCTCGCCCCGGGCGGCGGCCTGACCAAGGCGGCCCTCTCGAAGCTGGCCGACGCCGCGACCGAGGCCGTGCTGATGGGGTTCGGCCGCGGTGAGGAACTCGAGTCCGACACGCTCGGACTCGCCCTGACCAACACCGTGGGCTACGACCCCAGGGGCCTCGGCGGCTTCCTGTCGACGCTCAAGGCGCGCAACAGCGGGGCCACCGAGAAGCAGGGGCTGTTTGCCTCGCATCCCGAGATGGACGAGCGCCTCAAGAAGCTCGACAAGACGATCGCCGACCAGAAGATGTCGGCGACGGCGACGCTCGACGTCCGCTACAAGAAGTTCATCTCGTACAAGACGCCGGCCCAGGCCGGCATCGCCACCGTCGCGGCGGGGTCGGCCGGACTCGCCGGGGGCACCTCGTCGAAGGGCGGCCAGGCGGCCCAGAAGACCGACGCGAAGGCCGACGAGGAGCCGAAGAAGAAGGGCCGCTTCGGGGGCCTCGCCGGCAAGCTGACGGGCGGGGGTGACGAGAAGAAGCAGGCGCAGGTCACGGGGTCGGGTGCCGGCCGGGGGGTCAACACCGAGAAGGACGCCAAGGGTGGCAGCAACCCGGCCCTGGTGGCGGTGAAGATCACGATGGCCGACATCACCGCCTTCAAGAAGGAAGGCAAGCTGAACTAGTGCGGTCGCTTCCCGTTGCCCTCGGTCTCGATGCGCTGATCCTGCTCGTGACCGTCGCGGTGTTCGCCGCGACGGTCAACCGCCTGGTCAAGCGCCGCCTCCTGCTGACGCTCGTGCTCGCAGGCGCGAGCGCCATCCTCACGCTCACCGTCCACTTCGCTGCGCTGCCGGCCCAGGTGACGCTGCAGGCGGCCGGCTTCGACACCCTCCTGCAGGCGCTCGCGGCCATCAACCTGCTGGTGATTGCCACCATCAACCCGCTGCGCAGCAACAAGGTCCCCGAGCACTTCCCGACCATCGTCCAGGACGCCATCATCGTCACGCTCTTTGCCTTCGTGTCGGTCATCGTCCTGCGTGAGAAGGTGTTTGCGACGTCGGCCGTCGGCGCGGTGGTGATCGGCTTTGCCCTGCAGGACACGCTCGGCAACGCCTTCTCGGGGCTGGCGATCCAGATCGAGAAGCCGTTCCGCGTCGGCCAGTGGATCCGGGTCGGCGAGTTCGAGGGGTGCGTCGAGGAAATCACGTGGCGGGCCACCAAGCTCCGCACCAAGGCGAGCACGTTCGTGGTCGTGCCCAACAACGTGATCTCGAAGGAAGCCATCCTCAACTACTCCGAGCCCGTGCTGCCCACACGTGTGTTCGTCGAAGTCGGCGCGACCTACAACCGGCCGCCCAACGAGGTGAAGGCCGCCATCAGGGAAGCCATACGCAATGCGCCGCTCGCGCTGGCCGAGCCAAAGCCCGACGTGCTGCTCTTCGGCTTCGATTCGTCGTCGATCACCTATCGTGGCCGGTTCTGGGTCGAGGACTTCGCGCGCGACGAGGTCGCCAAGGACCAGGTCCGCACGAACATCTACTACACGTTCATGCGCCACGGGATCGAGATTCCCTATCCGATCCAGGTCGAATACTCGCGCCAGGAAGACGACGAGCGTCCGGCCGAGCGGGTGAACCGGTTTGCCGACGCCCTCAGGCACGTCGCGATTTTCTCGCCGCTCGGTGAGATCGAACGTCGGGAACTGGCCGCGTGCGGCGAGGAACACCTGTATGCGGCCGGCGAGGTGATCGTCAGGCAGGACGAACCGGGCGACTCGATGTTCGTCATCTGCAAGGGGCGCGTGCGCGTGCTGCTCGAACCCGGCAAGACCGAGGTCGCGCAACTCGACGCCGGGGGCTTCTTCGGCGAGATGTCGATGCTCACCGGCGACCCGCGAACGGCTACGGTCTCCGCGATCACCGACTGCGTCGTGATGGAACTGACGGTCGATGCGTTCCGGCGGTTCGTGCTCGAGCAGCCAGGGGTCCTGTCGCAGATTACCGAAGCCGTCGAGACGAGGCGCCGGGAGCTGGCGGCGACTCGCGCGAGCGCATCCACGCCAGCCCCCGACGCGCAGGTGAGTCTCTTCGACCGGGTGCGCGCGTTCCTCAGGCTCGACTGAGACAGCGGGCCAGAAGGCCCGCCGTCACTCGCTACCACCGCCGCCAGTCACCCCGACTCGAGTAGCCGCGCCGCGCGGATTCGCGATAGCCGCGCTCGTAGCCCGAGCGGAAGCCGTCGCGGTAGTCGTCCTTGTAGCGTTCGCGGCTGCCAAAGCGGCGATCGTAGCCGCCGTCGCCCCGCCGGTACTGGCGCTGGCCGTAGACGTCGAAGCGATCCCCGTCACGAGCGTCCTCGAGGCCCTCGCGGTAGCCGTCCGAGAACCCCCGCTCGAACGCCACGCCCCGCCGGCCGTCGCCATAGCGGTCGCCACGGTACGGCCGGTCGGCGTAGGTCGGTCCCACCGCGACGCGGAACTCACCGTACCCCGTGCGGTAGCCGTCGCCGAATCCACGCCTGAACGATGACTGGTAGAACTGGATGTTCAGTCGGCCGATCCTGAACCCGATGTTGGCGCGCCGGTACGCGTCGTGTCGATTGTGGTCCTGGCCCCAGCCCCGCCGTGCATCCTCGCGGCCGGCGGCCAGGCCCGACTGGTATCCGTGATCGTGTGCCTCGCGCTGCCAGGTGTCGTCATACGCGGGCCGGCGACTGTATTGGGCTTCTGCCGGTACTGCGATGGACGTGCCTGCCACCGTGGCGAGGACAAACACGAGACTGTTGATCGTGCGCATCATGCACCTCCGATGGGCGGGCAAGTTTGCAAGCCGCGATCCAAGTCTGAATGTGCGGATTCTTCTGAGGTAATTCGAAAATCCTGAGGTCACACTCGCCAGGAGTGTCCTCTCGCAGCGCCGCGCGCTGACGGTGCCGGAGCACAGCACGGCCGTTGGGCATCGGCGCGAGGCAACCAGTTGCGATCCATCGGGTGTCGCGGCTGCTCGCCAGGCCAACGCGGGCCGTCGCTCTCGCAGGCAGCGATGCGGTGCGCCCAAGTGCGCCTGGCATCGACGCACCGGACGTGCCGCGTTTCGAGTTGCAGGGTGGCCTAGTGAGTTATGATACAGCGCGTCACGTGAAGCTACCGCCCCCGCCACTCCGTGCACTGCCTGGAGGCACCATGGCTCGTTCCCGTCCATCCGCCGCCGACACACTCATGCAGTCGGAAGAGTTCGTCGAAATCGCGCTGTCGTCGATCGAGCGTGAGATCGAGGCGACACGCGACCGGCTGCGCCGGCTCGCGGAAGTTGCCGAGCAGCTGCGCCAGCGCCGCTCGACCGCCGCGCCCGCGTCCGTGCCGTCGATCGCCGACGTCGTGGCCGGCGCCACCGCCCGCCGCAAGCGCAAGCACAACATGTCGGCCGACGCGCGCAAGAAGCTCTCGGAGCGGATGCGCCGCCGCTGGGACGAGTACCGGAAGAACAAGGCCAAGGCCGCGAAAGCGTCGAAGTAGCCTCCGGGCGGCGAGGCTGGCACGCGTCGTCACGCGCTGTGCCAGCGACCAGCCTCGCGCACGGTCTGTGCATGGATCCGCACGATGTCGTCGATGTCGTGCGCGTACCCGCCTCCCATCGACACGGCGACCGCGATGCCCCGGCGCCGGCATCGCTCGAGCACCAGCGCGTCGCGCGCCGCCAGGCCATCGAATGTCAGGGCGAGCCGGCCGAGACGGTCGCCTGCATACGCATCCGCACCCGCCAGGTAGAACACCAGGTCGGGGCCGTGCCGATCCAGCACCGCGTCGAGATGCGTGTCGAGCAGGTCGAGGTACGCGACGTCGCCAGCCCCGTCGGGCAGGGTGAGGTCGAGGTCGCTCACTTCCTTGTGGAACGGGTAGTTCTTCTCGCCATGAATCGACAGGGTGAATACCGTCTCGTCGTCGCGGAAGATCGACGCCGTCCCGTTGCCCTGGTGCACATCGCAGTCGACGACCAGCGCGCGGCCGATCCGGCCCTCGCGCCTGACGACCCGCGCCGCCACGGCGACATCGTTGAACACGCAGAAACCCTCGCCCCGGTCGGCGAACGCGTGGTGCGTCCCGCCGGCGAGGTTCACCGCCGTCCCGTCGCCGAGCGCCTGGCGTGCCGCCGCGATCGTGGCGCCGACCGAACGGCGCGACCGTTC
>JAEUQQ010000004.1 GCA_016789685.1 Acidobacteriota bacterium
CGCCCACGACGAACGCCCCACCATGGCCATCCGTGACGACCCCGCGAACACCACTCAGCCCCGCGACCGCGCCAATCCGCTGGGTTGGTGGGCGGCTCACGCGATAGAGGCCCTTGCCGTCGGTCCCGACCCAGAGGCTACCCTGCCGGTCGAGCATCAGCGACCGCACGCCGACGTTGCCGGGCGCCTCGACAGGAAGCCGCGCGCGGGCCCAGTGACCATCGGGTTGCCGGTCGAGGCGCGACACCCCATCGCGCGCCGCAAGCCAGAGCGTCGTGGCGCTGACCGGCTCGATGGCGGTCACCATGCCGTCGATGGCCGGCTCGACGACCAGGCGATCGAGCGTCCCGCCTGAAATCCGCAGTCCCCCGCCATCCACACCGAGCCACAGGCCGCCGCCGATCGCGCGATAGGCTGACACGCCATGCGGCGGCACCGTCACCGAGGCGACCTGTGGCCCGCCCGCAATCCGCACGAGCCGTTCGCCCCAGACCGTCCAGAGTTCACCCGCGTCGGTCTCGGCAAACGACTGCAGGATCCCCTTCCCGACCGAGCCGCCCTCGACCGGGTGCCACGGCGAGGCACCGTCGGTCACCCAGAAGCCACCATCGACACTCTTCTGATAGAGCCGGCCGCGGCGATCGGCGAGGAGCCAGAGCGTATCGACGGGAGGCTGAGGCGGAGCCACGAGCGCCTCGGGCACGCCGCGGGTGACTCGCCCGAGGTGCCCCTGCTGCGTCAGGAACCAGAGCGCATCGGCGCCGGCCGGAGCAAGCGAGACGACCCGATTGGCCGGCAGGCCCTCGTCTGTCGCCATGTCGACCACGTGGAACTCGTGGCCGTCGAAACGGGCGAGTCCGCCGAACGTCGCCACCCACAGTTCGCCGTTGGGTAGCAGCACGGTGTCGTTGACGGTGTTCTGCGGCAAGCCCTGCGCCGTGGTCCACTGCACGATGCGGTAGTCGGCCAGGACCGGCACCGGCTGGCCTGCGGCCACACCGGCGCACGCGTGCGCCACGCACGCGAACACCGCGACGGCCGCAGGGAGTCGGGCCGCGCGGGCACGAGATGACGCGCTCGCGTCAGCGGAAGCGAAGAGGGCCAATGTGGTCCACGCCAGGCACCCACACTCGCAGGGCACGGCAGGCACAGCAGTCTATCGGAGAGATCGCGCAACAACCAGATCGACGGCGGTGCGCCACCGTGCCGATCGAAGATCCCCGGGTGACCGGGCCAGCCGATATACTTCGCGCATGAAGTGCCACGAATTGCGCCTCACGGGATCGGGTGGCGCCAATCGCGTCATGGAAGCGGAACTCAAGCGCCTCGTGATGCGGTCGCCGTTCCACGTGCGCGTGCCGAACCCGCGGCGCGAAGGCGACGCGACGCTCCTGTACCCGTTCGACCCGCAGATCGCCTGGGTCGCCGCGTGCCACCACCGGACGTCGTCGCGCGTGTCGTGGGATCTCGCGTCGAGCCCGGCGACCCGGCTCGAGCCGCTCTTCGCCGACCTGGTCCCCGCCCTGCGGGATGACGATCGGCTGCCCAGCAGCCCGCAGGTCCGTTTTTCGGTGGAAGTCGGGTCGGCCCACGACTTCGAAGCCTCGCCGCTGCAATTGCGAGGCGTGGTCAAGAACGCGATCGTCGAAGCCCTCGCGTCTCGCGGGGTCGCCGCGGCCATCGAGGCCGCCGAGCCGGATGTGGTCTTCGTCGCGCGGCGCGCCGGGACGCCCGACGCCCGTCGCACGGTGGTCGGCATCGACCTCGGCCTGGGTGCGCGGCACAAACGCGGCACGCGGGTCAGCGGTGGCCCCGCCCCGCTGCGCGAAACGTTGGCGGCGCAACTCGTCATGCTGTCGCGCTGGGACGCGCGGAGCGAGGTACTCGTCGATCCCATGGCGGGCGGCGCGACGATCCCGATCGAAGCGGCCGGGCTCGCGGCCGGGGCGGCGGTTCGCCAGCCAGGCGCGCTTCCCTTCCGTCACCTGCCCGCATTCGCGGGGCTCCCGATCGATGCGCCGGATCTGTTTCCCGGAACCACGGCGCACATCCTCTCGCTCGATATCGACGAGGCGCTGATCGGGTCGATGGTCGGCAACCTGCGCGCCGCGGGGCTGACCGGGCCAGCCTACGACGGGGCCATCGTGATCGGCCAGAAGGACGTGCGCACGCTGACGCCCGACTACGTGACCCGCATGCTGCCCGCTGCCCGCGGAATGGCGACAGGCGTGTTCTGCGTCAACCCGCCCTACGGCGTCAGGCTGGGCGGCGACACCGCCAACGACCGGCTGCTCGACCTCTACGAGGGCATGGGCCGGGCGATGGCCCGCTTCACGGGCTGGCGGGCCGTCTGCTTCGTGGCCAACCCGCGCTTCGAGGAGGCCTTCGGCCACGTGCCGGCGCTGAAGAAGCCGGCGACCAATGCCGACCTGCCGGGGGCGTTCCTGGGCTACCAGTTCTAGCGTTCCAGGTTCGGTGGCATCCGCGGGACGTCGAGGGTCTCGTCGGTCGCCCGTCGCCGCATCGGCATTGAGGACGCCCGTACAGCAAAACAGCCGCAAGTCGTTGACCTGCGGCTGCGTATCTCTGGTCGGGGCGACTGGATTCGAACCAGCGACCCCCTGAACCCCATTCAGGTGCGCTACCAAGCTGCGCTACGCCCCGACGCGGAGAGCATTGTAGCCGAAGGGCGCGGCCAGCGCACCCACGAATCGCCACGAACCGCCACCGGCGCTCGACGACGCACCACTGGGGCCTGGCGGCGGGCACCCATCCTGTCGGATGCGTGGCAGGTCGGACACCCGCGGCGCGTTGCCGCTCCCGAACGTTGGCAGACCTGGCCTGGCCGGGGCCGTACACACGAACGGCCGGCGCCTCTCGACGCCGGCCGTTGTGCCTGCGACTCCAGGACGAGAGGCCCGGTGCCCCGCCGAACATCCGTCGGCAGGGGCCCCGAGCATCGGGCGTCCTAGAACTTGTAGTTCAACTTCGCGTAGATGATCTTCGCGTTGTAGTTGCCGTCGTTGGCCTTCATGAAGATGAGGACCGACTGGGGCAGGAGGTCGGTGCCGCTCGTGTACGCGTCATCGAACTCGTACTTCTCGTACCAGTAGCCCAACCCGAGCGTCCACTGCTTGGCGATCGTGTAGTCGAGTTGCGCCTGGATCGTCGTGAACTTCGTGTCGTCGTAGGCGTTGATGTCCTGTGCGCCGCCAACGGTCGAACGGCTCACCGAGAAGGCGCCGGTCGGGTTCGCGGTGATGTCCATCAGGCCATCGGTCTTCTGGCGCTGCGCGAGCAGCGTGCACGACACCTTCTCGGGCACGAGCTGGAACATGGCATGCGCGCCGTAGGTGTCGGTCTCGTCGGTGCCCTTGTAGTTGAGCAGGTTGTTGAGCGCCGCACCGGTCGTCGTCGCCCACTGGTTGGTCGACGAGTCCTTTTCGTAGGTGTAGAACGCGCTCAGCTCGACGCGCTCGTTCGGCGTGAAGTCGATCTCACCCGTGTACGAGTCGTACGAGGCTTCGAGCAGACCGCTCGGCGTGTTGGGGATCGGGGCGGCGCCCGCGACGGGCACCCCACCGGTCACCTGTACGCGGTCGGGGCGGTTGGTGAAGTCGACATCGCGGCGCTGGTAGCTGAAGAGGAAGCCCAGCGTCGGCATCGGCGTCAGCTCGACGTCGAGGATGAGGCGCTGCGTTTCGCGTTCAGACTCGTCAGCCTGGAAGCCGTACACCGTGTGCCCCTCGGCCGTACGCTTGGCCGAGTCGAACGTCCCGCGGAACCCGAGCCAGTCCTTCGCATCGAACAGCGCGGTCAGGGCGTAGCCCTTGTCGGTGCCCTCCGCGGCCTCGCGCCAGGTGCGCTCGATCGCGGTGTGACGGACGTGCCCCTCGAGCGACACCGGCCCGAAGTCGTAGCTCGCCGAGGCGGCAAACTTTTTCGTGGTCGTGTCGTAGAGGTTGGCCGTCACGTGGCCGTAGGGCGCGTCGGCGCTCGGCGTCACGTTGCCCCAGCTGCGGTCGGGCGAGCCCGAGACGTCGCCGGTGTTCACGTACTTGTTTGTCTTGTTCGCCAGCTCGTAGACGCGGTACGACGCCCGCAGCCCGAGACCGTCGACGGGACGCGACGAGAACATGAAGTTCATCGTCGTGGTGTTGATCTTGCCGTCGAGCGACGTCGCCTGCAGTGCCTGCACGCTGTCGGCCCTGACACCGGCGGGCGTCAGGATCGTCGAGTTGATCGTGTGCGGATAGAAGTCCGCGTTCTGCGTCCATCGGCCGAGGGCGAGGTCGCCCGCCAGGCGTGTCTGGCGCGCGAACTTCAGCAGGAACCCGCCCGAGGCCGTGGTCGCCTCGTTGTCGGGCGCGAGGATGATGCGCGCACGGCTCGGGCCACCCAGCGCAGGCGTGGTCCCGACGGCCGCCGTGTACACCTTGTCGACCGGCTGGAACGGGTTGTCGAACACGAACGTCTCGGCCCGGTTGTTGAACAGGTTCCGGTTCACCGCCGCGTGGACGTTGCCCATCGCGAAGTTGTACGCGGCCCGCACGCCGAAGTCCTGCGTGACGTCGTTCAACGGCTCGGGCAGCGCGACGACCGGCGACACGTTGCCGAGGATGTCTTCACCAGACACGCCGCGGTAGCCGTTCCGCGCCTCGCGCATGTAGCTCACGACGAGGTCGAACGGCAGGTTGGCGCCGAGGTCGAGTTCGACGACGCCGCGCTTGCGCAGGCTCGAGATGTCGACGCTGTTCGTCGCGGCGAACGTCGGTTCGAGCAGCGCCTTGTAGAAGGCCAGCGTGCGGCCTGCCGTCGGGGTCGCGTCGATCGTCGAGCCGAGGGTCGTGCGCAGCGTGGTGTTGATGCCCCACACACCTTCGCTGACTTCCGAGAAGATCGTGCGCGCGTCGTTACCCTTGTTCTGGATGATCTGGTTGTAGTCGAACGACAGCTTGGCAAACCCGCTCTGGAGCCAGCCGTTGTAGCGCTGGTCCTTCTGCCGGACGTTGTAGCCAAACAGGTTGACGTCGTAGTGCGCGCCCGTCGCGAAGAGGTTGGCAAACGGAATCGCGATGCCCTTGGGCACCTCGCGGTACTCGCTGACCTCGGACGAGGCGATGTTGTTGACCCCCAGGGCCGAGACGGTGACCTGTCCGCCGCTGGTGGGGGTGGAAGCCTCCTGGGCCACCACCGGAGAACTCGCCACGAGAACCCCCATGGCGAGGAGCGCCGTCACGTGCAATGCAGCTCGCGTCATGGGTTACCTCACGAAGTAAGCGCCCGAAGGCGAGTTGGAGCCGTGGAGATTGGTGTGGCAGTTCTTGCACGACCGCTCGACGAACCGCGAGTTCACCGTCGGGAAGCCTGACGGCGAGCCGGCCGGCGCCACGGGCACGCCAAGTTCCGTCGACAGGTTGTCGCCCGACCCGAAGTGCCCGGAGCCGGTGAAGTGGCAATCCCAGCACAGGTTCGGCATCTTCTTGGTCAGCAGGCGCTTGTGGTTCGAGCCGTGCGGCTGGTGGCAGGCCACGCAGTCTTCGCGCACCGGGGCATGCTCGTACAGGAACGGGCCGCGCTTCTCGGTGTGGCACTTGTAGCAGAGTTCGTTGGTCGACTCGGCCTGGATCATCTTCGGGCGCGATCCGTCGTGCGGGTTGTGGCAGCTGACGCAGCCCATCTTGCCTTCGCGCAGCGGGTGCCGCGACGTCCGCATCATCATCGCGCGCTCGGCCTTGTGGCACGAGTAGCACGACTCGGTGTCGGTCCTGGTCTTGAGCTGGCCCTTCACCGACTTCGGCGAGTGCACCGAGTGGCACGACGTGCACGCGACGTTGCGGCGCGCATGCATGCTGCTCTCGTAGTTGGCCTGGCCGGCCTTCTCGTGGCAGGTCAAGCAGGTCGCGTTGATCTCGTTGGCCGAGAGCGCCTTCATCGACGGCACCGGGCCGTTGGCATCGCCCGCCGACTGGGCCTTGAAGTGCTCGGCAACGTTGGTGTGGCAGCTCGCACAGCTCTGGTCGAGGCTGGCGTGCTTGGTCTTCGAAAATGGCGCTGCGACTGCTTTGTCGTGACATGTCGAGCAGTCGGCGGCGCTCCAGGTGCCGGCGGCGGGTGCTGCCGGCTGGGCCGAGGCAGCAATGCCTCCTGCCAGCACGACGACGGCCGCGAGTACCAGCGTGGATAGCCTGTACCGCATGTGGTCCCCTCTCTGAAGCTTGTCACCGCCACCGAGGCGGTGCGCGAAGGAAGGATGGAAGGAAGCGAACAAGGATTTCATAACCCCGCCGAGACCCATGCAAACTCGACGCCGCCGGGTCACCTCCGTACAAGTACGGAGTTTCGGCCCATCTCTGCATCGCGGGCCGAAACCGCACACGCTCCCCCGGTAGACCAGGCCAGAATCGTCGGATTCCCGACAGCCATTCCGCCACGTCACGACGGCATGGGCGCGCGCGCCAGGATGACAGAATTGTGTGAGATTCCTGAGAAACTCGCCGTTCCCTGGCCCGCCAGGCGGGCCGACACAGACGAGCTGCCGTCAGGCCGACGGCCGTCGGCGCGGGCGCTTCACCGCAGGCCCGCCCGCCGGCTCCGGCGCCAGTTCGAACGCGCCCTGCCGGGGCTCGATGCGGCGATCCGCGGCTGGGCGCACCCTGACGACCGGGTCAGACGCCAGCAGCCCATGCAGGTCGCGCAGTTCGTCACGGACGCGACGGACCTGCGCCCTGAGCTGCACATCGACCTCGGCCACGGGCGCCGGCGCCGCGCCGCCGATGATCTCGGCGAGTTCCGCCTCGGCCGAGGGGGCCGGCACGTCCTGTTCGAGGCGGCGCCGCACGCCGGCCAGCGTCAGGCCCTCGGCCAGCATCAGCTGCTTGATGCGCAGCGCCCGCTCGACGTCTTCGCGCCGGTAGACGCGCGCAGCCCCGGGCGTGCGGGCCACACCGAGGTCCTTGAACTCGTTCTCCCACGACCGCAGGACGTAGGGCGCGATCCCCAGCAGCTCGCACACGTCGGCCGCCTT
>JAEUQQ010000014.1 GCA_016789685.1 Acidobacteriota bacterium
AGCTGCACCCCAAGCACGGTGAGAAACTCGAGCTCGCCTTCACTGGGATCGATGAGCGGCTCGTTGCCGAAGGTGCCGACGCCGAACGAGCCGAGCAGGTCGCGGCCCAGGATCAGCGGCACATTGGCGATGCTGCGGTTGCCAAGGCGCGTGACGATTTCCTTGTTGGTGCGCGGATCGGTCGCGGCCTCGACCACCACCACGGGCTCGCGGTGCTCGAGGATGGCGTGCATCATCGGGTCGCCAGCCACCGGGATGATGGGGCAGTTGGCGAGGGTGAACTCGCGCAGCGCCCCGGCGCTCTGCAGTAGCCGGGCGCTTGCGCGGTCTTCTTCGAAGATGCACAACCACGCGTGACGGTAGCGCGTGTGGTCGCACGTCGCCCGCCAGGCGGTGTCGACGAGCTCACGCAGCGAGAGCACACGCTGGAGCGCGCCGGCCGACTCCAGGGCTGCGCGGAGGTCGGTGCTCATGGTGCGCCCATCATCGCTCGCGCCGTCGCGATGTCAAGCCCGGGGAGTCTGGCGCCTGGCATCGCATGCCCTTTCGCGCCTACTTGAACACCGCTTCGAGCGTCTCGTACTTCGTGTGCACGTCTTCGATCGCTGCGCGCACCTTCTTCTCGTCGCCCGCGGCCACCTCGGTCTGCAACGTGGCAACGGCCGCTGACAGCGCCGTGCGCGCCGCCTCGAACGCGGGGCCACGGGCCTTCATCCGCTCGGGCAGCACCGCCGCGTTCAAGGCCGTCATCTTCGTCGCCATCTCCTTCGCCGAGGCCGCGATCTTCGGCATCGAGAACGCCTCGAGCTGATAGTGATAGACGACGTAGAGCGTCTGGTGGAAGGCATCGACCTCGGGCAGCGGGGGCCGGATGATGCGCCCGAGCTGCTCGTAGTTCATGTGCAGCTTCTCGGCGGCCGCCAGCAGCGCGGGGCTGTCGGGGCCCTGTGCCGCCTTCGCGTACGCGGCGACGGTGGCCTCGAGTGTCGCAACACCCTTGTCCCAGGCCGCCTGCTTGTCGTGCTTGAGGATGCCGGGCAGCGTGGCCGCCTTGATGGCCGCGAGGTGCTTCTGGATGTCGGGCACGAGGGCCGCGAGCGCCTTGACGTCCTTGGCCGGCCAGGCCTCGTGCCACATCGGCGAGATGACGTCGTGCATGGCGTCGAGGGCGGGCACCGATGACGTGAGTTCACCGGGGGCCGGGGCCTGCGCGGCGGCGCGGCCCTGCACGAGCAGCAGGGCGGCGAGCGCCCAGGCGAGGGGTCGGAGTGGGAATCGATGCATGGGGTCGTCCTGATGAGAGAAGGCGTTGACTGCGAGGCTCGACGAGCCAGCCGCATTCTATCGCTCGTGCATGAGACCGCGATCAGCCCGTCGCCCGGCGGCAAACCGGCCGCACGTCACCACCAGACGCTGCCCGGCGCGCCCCGCATGGCCGTACTGCTAAGCTCCACGGCACACCGCAATCCCATGACGCTCCCCGGAGGGCGCGGATGCTCGGCACGACCCTGGCCCACTACGAGATCACCGGCCTGCTCGGGAAAGGCGGCATGGGCCAGGTGTATCGCGCGCGCGACACGCGGCTCAGGCGCGATGTCGCCCTCAAGGTCCTGACGGCCTCGTTCCCCGATGAGGCCCACATCGCGCGGTTCCAGCGCGAGGCCGAAACGGTGGCGGGTCTCAGCCACCCCAACATCGTCCATCTCTACTCGGTGGAAGAGGCCAACGGCGTCCGCTTCCTGACGATGGAGCTCGTGGACGGTCAGAGCCTCGACCGGCACATCACGCGCGATGGGCTTCGGCTCGACGAGGTGCTGCGGATCGGCTCCGCCGTGGCCGATGCGCTGGCTGCGGCGCATGCCAAGGGGATCGTCCATCGCGACCTCAAGCCCTCGAACGTCATGGTGACGCCCGATGGCCGGGTCAAGGTGCTCGACTTCGGCCTGGCCAAGACCGCCGATCGCCTCGACGGGGCCGAGAGCGAGGTCACCCAGCCGAGCCCGCTGACGCAGGTGGGCGCCGCCATCGGCACCGTGCCCTACATGTCGCCCGAGCAGTTGCGGGGGATGGAGCTGGATCACCGCAGCGACCTCTTCTCGTTCGGGATCCTGCTGTACGAACTCGCCACCGGCCAGCGTCCGTTCCAGGGTCCGACCAACGCCGATGTGATGTCGGCGATCCTGAAGGACCCGGCACCCGACCTTGGGCAGCAGCGGCCTGGCGTGCCTCGGCAGCTGGCCGCCATCGTCACGCGCTGTCTCGAGAAGGACGTGCGCGATCGCCCCGACTCCGCGGCGGGCCTTCGCGACGCGCTGCTCGCGTTGAGGGGATCGGGATCGCAGCCGGCCGTCGTGCCCGGCGCGGGGTCATCTGCCGGCGTGTCGCTGGCCGGGCGGCCGACGCGCCTCGTGTGGATGGTGTCTGCCGCTGTGCTCGTCGCGCTGGCGGCGCTCGCCGTCTACTTGTCGCGGCCGGCGCCTCTGCCAGTCGAGACGACGAGGCAGACGATCGCAGTTCTGCCGTTCGTGAACATCAGCCCCGATCCCGACCAGGAGTATTTCTCCGACGGTCTCTCTGAGGAGCTGCTCACGGTACTGGCCCGGAATCCGGCCCTGCGCGTGACATCGCGCACATCCTCGTTCTCGTTCAAGGGCACCAGCACCGACATCAAGACCATTGCGTCGAAGCTGCGCGTGCGGCACGTCCTGCAGGGCAGCGTGCGGAGGTCGGGCAACGCCCTGCGCGTCACCGCGCAGCTGATCAACGTCGAGACCGACGCGCATCTCTGGTCTGACGCCTACGACGGCACCATGGACGACGTGTTTGCCGTGCAGGACACCATTGCCGCGGCGGTTGCGAAGGCACTCGACGTCGTCTTGCGCACGGGTGAGACACCGCGACGCACGACAACCCCCGAGGCGTACAACGCCTTCCTGCTCGGCAAGCATGCCTTTGCGCAGCAGCGCGACCTGCCAAGGGCGGCAGAGCACTTCGAGCGTGCGATCGCGATCGACGCGCGCTACGCACCGGCCTGGGTGTGGTTGTCACGGACGCGCTCCGCCCTGGCCAACGCCGGCGATCTGCCGCTCGAGAGCGGCTACGCGCAGGCACGTGCCCACGTCAACCAGGCGCTCGCACTCGACCCCACCCTCGCTGACGCGCACGCGCAGCTCGGGCACATCAGGCGGCGGTACGACTGGGACTGGCGCGGCGCCGACGAAGCCGTCCAGCGTGCGCTGGCGCTCGACGCGACCACCAGCACCGTCCTCAATGGCGCGTCGGGCATGGCGCGCACGATGGGGCGGTTTGACGAAGCCGTGTCGCTCCTGCGTCGAGCGATCGAGCTCGACCCGATCTCGGCGAGCCTGCATTTCAACCTCGGCCTGTATGCCACGTACGCGGGCACGCTCGACGACGCGCGGGCGGCGCTCGAGACGTGCCTCGGTCTGAGCCCGCAGTTTCCTGGCGCGCGGAGCAGCCTCGGGCTCGTGCTGCTCGATCAGGGTCGCCCCGAGGGCGCGCTCGTCGAGATGCTGAAGGAAGCGGACCGCGAGTGGCAGCTCCACGGCGTGGCGCTGGTGCAGCACGCGCTTGGCGACCGGCAGGCGTCAGACGCCGCGCTGGCGGAACTGATCGAGCGCTACGCCAACGACAGCGCCTACCAGGTCGCCGAAGTTCACGCGTACCGCGGCAACGTGGACGAGGCGTTCAGGTGGCTCGAGCGGTCCTACACCCAGCGCGACGGCGGCCTGGCGTCGATCAAGGGCGATCCGCTGCTGCGGTCGATCGTGGGGGATCCGCGCTACGCGGCGCTGTTGGCGAAGCTCAGGCTGCCGTTGTAGCGTCTGCCGGCGTGGCCCGGGGCCGGATCGCCGGTTGGCCGGCGGTCATGGGGCCGGTCGGGTGCCCGGGGGGCACGCCGACCTATTGGGAATCTGGGGGGAAATTTGGCGGTGAGGCAGGGATTCGAACCCTGGGTAGAGGTTTAAGCCCCTACAACGGTTTAGCAAACCGCCGCCTTCAGCCTCTCGGCCACCTCACCGCGGATCGTAAGTGTAACCGAAAGCAGGGTTTGGCGGTTCGGCATTTTTCGCGAATCGAGGCGACGGTGTCTCAGTGCTCCACAACCGCCGAAAGCCCAATGATTTCGACGTTTCCTTGCGATCGGAGTGGGCACAGTTTCAGGCACAGTTGCGGGCCGGAATCGCGGAATTCGGCCAACTCCGTCTCCGTGGACCTTGTCGCGCGGGGATGTCGGTTCATTCGAACTGTGCCCAGGAATGTGCCCGAGACGGGGCCGAGTCACCGCTCGCGGGCGCGAAACCCGCCGGTCCGAGCGCGCGTGCCGGGACCGGGATGCGCCGACCGTGCGTCAGGTCAGGCCGAGGCTCGCGCGACTGCGCACGTTCCGCCCTGAACGCGGAACGGCGGGAGTACCGTTGCTTCAGATCCGCGGCCCATGTCGAGAAGTTCGTCGAGGATGACACGCACCGCCGTCCGGAGATCGGCGGCGCTCAACGGATTGAGGGCCAGGCGAAGGTCGTCCTCTTCCGCGGCCGATGGTCGTCGAGATCGCCTGACGCGCCGGCTCACCGGCGATCTCCACTCGCCTCGCTCGTCGCCAGCCGAGCGAGCTGCACCTCGGCCCGCTGAATCTCCCAGCCGTGGTCGTCGACGAGCACGCCCGGCGTGCCCCAGGCGTCGGCGGCCACGTGGGCCACCTGGACACGCGACCACGGATGTTCCCACCCCGGCGCCGCACCCACCACCACTTCGAGGGCCACCCCTCGCGCGTGCGCCTCTCGCATCAGGACGTGCAACGTCGCCTCGTCGCGATGCACCCACGGCGCCGGCAGCATCTCGTCCAGGAATCCCCAGCGCAACCGCACGGCCCCGTGCAGGCGCCCGTACTGATAGAGCCCGTACAGCGACTTCGCGTCGGCCTCGAGACGGCGCCGGAACTTCGTGTGTGCGCCGGCGTCCAGGTACTCGCGGAGCGTGCGCGGGTCACCGAACGGACGCCCGATCCCGCACGACCCGTGGACGAGCAGCGTCGTCGTGATGGCCAGCGTGCGGCCCCGTCGATTCAGTTGAAGCGTCTTCTGGGGTGGACCGAGTTCGTGGAGGCGGCGCTCCCCGCACTCGACGCCCAACGCACGCAGCAGCGGCCTGACACCGACAGCGCCGATGACGTCGTACGGCGCGAGTCGTTCGCCAAGGCGCGTCAACTCGACGCCCACGAGCGTCTCGATCGTCCGCGCCCCGACGTCGACGACCGCGACGGCCTCCGGGCGTGCTGCCGGATACGCATGGACGAGCACGCGACGCAGCGCAGCCAATTGAGCGGCATGCACCGCACGTTCACGCTCCAGCCGCTTCTGGTGCGCCGCCAGGGCGGCTGGATCGGGACGCTGCGACGCCCACTTCCGGAGCAGGTCGATCCGGGCCCGCACGGCCTCTCGCGCGGATCGCACCGCGTCGTGGGTCCGGTCGAGCGCCCACCGCCCATCGTCCAGGACCCGGACGGCGTGGCCGGTGTGCCAGAACACCGCCGACTCGGGACGCAACAGGCTCCACGGGCTGCGGGCCGACACGAACGCCAGGACGTCGCTGGGCGTCATCGGTCCGTCGTGTGCGTCGAGCACCGTCACAGCGACACGCTGGGCCGACCACCCCCCGGGGACGCCCTCGCGCCACGCCTCATCCAGCGCCGCGATGGTGAGAGGCCGGTCTGGTGAGGGCGACGGAAATTCGGGCTTCACCACCTGCAGTGGCGTGAAGTGGGGGCCACGGAGGCCGAGACGAAACAACCAGAAGCTCACCTCGTCGTCGTGCGGATCCAGGGCGTAGTGCTCACCGTCTCGGTAGACAGGGGCCCGGGCCGGCTTGCACCGTTTGAGCGACGCGAGGGCTTCTCGAGCCGGGGCCACGCCGGCTCGCTCGAACCGCATCGCCACCTCCTCGAGCGTCAACGGCCCGCCGCGTTCGAGGAGTGCGACGATGAGCAGACTGTAGAAGTTGGCGTCTGCACTGCGCATCGCGTCTTCGACGCGCGGCACGGCAATGCCAAGGGCCGCACAGTAGGCGTTCTGATCCGGCACCCCGACATTCTCGCCGATGTGCGCGCAGGCGGCGGTCGTCGTCCCGACTCGCGTGCTGGCGTTCGGCTGACGCGGCTCGAGCGGGTCTCGATTGCGGCCGAGGATGCGACCAAACCGCAACAGGGGCCGCAATGGGCCTCGAGGTCGAGGCAGGATCAAGTTCCGGCGGACTCCTGAAGAAGACCACGCACCGACGACGCGACCTACCTTCTGATCCCACTCGGGCAGCCCGATGGTTCGCCACGGTTCATGGCATCGAGGGGAACGCTCCTATAGTTACGTATGTGTTACCATTTTGACCGGGGCGTTCCGCGTGCTCGAGTACGTCAGAGAAGACGGCTCGACCCCGTTTGGGTCGTGGTTCAATCGGCTGGACCATCACGCCGCGGCGAAAGTCGCCACGGCAGTCGCACGCGTGAGCGCGGGCAACACGTCGAGCATCAAGTGGTTCAGCGGCATCGGCGAGACCCGCATCGACTGGGGCCCCGGCTATCGCGTCTACCTGGCGAAGGACGGCGAGTCACTGATCTTGCTGTTCTGCGGCGGCGCCAAGAAGCGACAGCAGGCGGACATTGAGACGGCGCTGGCGTTACATGCGGAGTACAAGAACCGCAAGAAGGCCTCGACGAAGAAGGCGAGATGACCACATGGGACTGACACGCGACTTCCGGCAGACGATGGGCGACCGCGTGCGTCGGGACAAGCGGTTCGCGCGCTCGCTACTCGATGAGGCCGCCACGCTGTTTCTCAACGGCGAGCCCGAGGCGGCTCGGCTCCTGCTGCGGGACCTGGTCAATGCCACGGTCGGGTTCGAGACTCTCTCCGAGTTGACGAACAAGCCGGCCAAGAGCCTGCACCGGATGTTGTCGAAGCACGGCAACCCCAGCATGGACAATCTGGCCGTGATCTTCGATGCGGTCAGGCAGCGGCTGAAGGTAGAACTGAAGGCTCAGACGGTCAGGGCCGCGTAGCTGGAGGTCGGGCGACGCGCCGACGCCGCATCGATCGCATCGAAGTCGACCGGTTCACGGACTGTTCGCGGGGCAGTCAGGGGGCGGCGCCGATGCGACCGTCGCAAGGTCGACATCCGGCTCGCGGCGGTCATTGACGCGAACACAGGCCGCGTGTGATGCGCCACGCACATCTGCGCGTCGACACCCAGCACCTCCTCGACGAGCTCGTGCTGGCCGAGGTCGATGTCCACGGTGGCGATGGGGAGGATGATTGCTTCGAAGACAGCCCGCGCGCTCGCGTGGTCGCCGGCGACGAAGGCCTTCGACGCGCGCCGGAGATGCTCGGTTACGTCGTCCGGGTCCGCCTGACCGACGCGTCGCGCCGCCTCGGCGAACGCCTGCGCGTCCGCGACGATGCGTGGGGAGAGACGTGCCGGCCTCAGGGCAGACGGGGCCTTGAGCGCCTGCCCGAGGAGCCGGTCGACGAGTGGGGCTCGGACGTCCTCGTCGAGGTCGTCCAGGATAGCGCGCACGACCGCGCGGAGCTCAGGC
>JAEUQQ010000022.1 GCA_016789685.1 Acidobacteriota bacterium
GCGACGCCATCGCCGACTGGCCCATCCTCAATGCCCTGCTCAACACGTCGTGCGGCGCAACCGGGGTCTCGGTGCACCACGGCGGTGGCGTCGGTATCGGCTACTCGCTGCACGCGGGGATGGTCATCGTCGCCGACGGCACTGCCGACGCCGACGAACGGCTGCAGCGCGTGCTGACGGCCGACCCCGGCATGGGGGTCGTCCGCCACGCCGATGCGGGATACGACACGGCCATCGCGACGGCCGCGCGCTCGGGCATCGACATGCCGATGCGCCGCGGCGGAGCGTCGGCGTGACGCTGGCCGACCGGCTCATCGAGTCGCTCGCGACCACGCGCGTCGTCGTCACGGTCGGCGACTGCGGGTCGGGCCGATCGACGGCCCTGTTGTCGGTGCGCGAGCACGTCGGCGCGCGTGCGCAGTACATCGACATCGCGCGCGTCGCCACGACGCCCGAGCAGTTCCTGCACGCGGTCGTGTCGGGCTCGACGTTCGTCCTGCCCGGCGGGCACCTGCCGCCAGAGCCGACGTCGGCGCGCGATGCGTTCGACGCGGTGCTCAACTTCTTCTCTGCGGCGCAGACGCGGGCGGGCGAACCCGTCGTGTTCCTGCTCGACGACGCGCTCGACCTGCGGACGTTCGAGGCATTTCCCGGCCTCAAGCAGGCGTTGCCGGAGTTGCTCGCCGCGACCGAGCCGAGCCGCAACCGCTTCGTGCTGGCCTCGCGCTTCGCACATCGCGTGCGCAAGCTGCTGCGCGACACGACGCGCGACATCCTGGTGATTCCCGCCGAGGGCTGGACGCCCGACGAGATCACCCGCCGCATCGACACCGGCTATCGCGGCATCGTCGCGGCGGGCGTCACGCCGGGCGACACCGCGCGCACCGTGCATGCCCTGACCGGGGGCCGGGCCGCGTACGTCGAAGCGATGCTGTCGGCGCTCGCGACGCTGGCCGAAGAAGGCGCGTGCGATCCCGTGGCGGCGCTAGCCGCGCTGCTCTCGCCGCAGGGCCGCCTGCACGCGGCCTGCCGCTTCTGCTACGAGTTCCGGCTGCACCGCGCGCGTGGCTACGGCGCGCTGAAAGGCATCCTCAACATCCTCGCGCACGAGGAACCGCTGACGCTCACGCACATCGCGCGCCGGCTGCGCCGCACGCCGGGTTCGACCAAGGACTACCTGCTCTGGCTCGAGGACGTGGATCTCGTCCACTGCGAGCGCAAGCGGTACACGCTGGCCGATCCGCTGATGCGTGTGTGGATCCGCCTCAACGGCACGCCGATGCCGCCGGCAGAAGAAGACATCGCGCGCGAAGTGCATCGCTACGCGGCCGAGCGCCTGTCGGCGCCTGCCGCCGCGGCCACCCCCGCGGTGCCTGTCGCGGCCCCTGTGCGGCGTGGCGCCGCCAGCGCTCCGGCGGCGACCGATGCCCACGGGCGCGCGTGGGGCATCATCGAGATCGACTGAGCACGCAAGGGCGCACGCGGGGGCGTGGCGCCTACTCGCCGTTCGGCGCCGTGTCGTCGAGCGCGTCGATGGCCGCCCTGGCGGCCCGCTGTTCCGCTTCCTTCTTGCTCAAGCCCTCGGCGGTGGCCAGCAACTTCCCTTCTGACCAGACCTCGACCGCAAACACCTTGCGATGGTCGGGGCCTTCGGCGCCCACGAGGCGATAGTCGGGCAACGGGGCGTTGGCCGCCTGCAGCCGCTCCTGCAGGGCCGACTTGAAGTCGCCGGCCATCGCCGTGAAGCGGCCGGGCTCGCGCGCGGCGTCGAGCATCGGGAGCAGTTCACGTTCGATGAAGGTCCGCGCCGCCTCGAGGCCGCCATCGAGGTAGATCGCCGCGATCACCGCCTCGCACGCATCGGCGATCACCGCGGGCTTCCGGCGCCCGCCCGAGCGGTCTTCGCCGCGGCCGAGCCGCAGGTGTTCGCCGAGGCCGAGCCGTTCGGCGATGGCGGCCAGCGACACTTCCGAGACCAGCGCCGCCTTCATCTTCGACTTGCGGCCCTCGCTCTCGAGCGGAAACTGCCTGTACAGCACGTCGGCGGTGACGAGCCCGAGCACGGCGTCGCCGAGGAACTCGAGCGACTCGTTGTCGCCGATCACGTCGCCATCGCCAGCGGCGTCTTCGTGGGCGCGCGAGCGGTGCGTGACCGCCCTGACCAGCAGGCTGCGGTCCTTGAAGCGATGGCCCAGGCGCTGCTCGAGCGGGGTGAGGTCGTCGGGCCAGGTCACGAGGCGCGGCGTCGAGCGCTCTGCGCGATACGCCTCGATCAGCTCGCGGGCGTCGTCGGCATCGTCTTCGGCCACTGCGACGCGCACCTCGCCGAGCGAGCCAGCCGGCGACGGGAAGAGCGCCTGTGGGCCGTCTGAGGTCACGACCGTCTCGATGCCGTGCGCATCGAGCAGCCCGCGGACGATGGCCGCCTCGAGAGCGGACGACGTCCTGAACACCACCGAGGGATCGCCCACGTCGCTCACGCTCCGGCCACGGCCGGCGTGCGGCCCACGCGCACCACGACCATCGTCATGTCGTCGTGGGGATCCGCGCCATCGACGAACGCGGCCACCTCTTCCTGGATCCGCTGGCTGATCGTCGCCGCGCACTGGGCGCCACTCTGCGAGAGCACCTCGACGAGGCGCTCCTCGCCGAACAGATCGGACGTCGCGTTCATCGCCTCGGTCACGCCGTCGGTATAGAAGATGAACACGTCGCCGTCGTGGAGCGCGATCGTGTGCTCCTCGAGGATCTGCTCGAACCGTGCGGCCACGCTCTCGAGCTTGAAGCCGAGCACGAGGCCCGCCGGCGTGTGCATCTGCACGCGTCCGCGCGTTGCACCGTTCCCCGTGAACTGCACCAGGGGCGTGTGCCCGGCCCGCGCCCAGGTGCACGTGCGGGCCTGCATGTCGACGATCGCGTACGACATCGTGATGAAGCTGCGCGAGTCGAGCGTCTCGGCGAGGAT
>JAEUQQ010000025.1 GCA_016789685.1 Acidobacteriota bacterium
GGCTGCACAGCGGCATCGCTCTGCGACGTCGACGGCCTGGCGCGCCTGTTCGATGCGGTCGTCGCCGACGCCTGGCGCTGCGCCCCGTTCAGCCGGCGTTCTGGCACGTCTTCCCCGGCGCTGGCGGCATCACCGGCCTGCTCCTGCTCGCCGAATCGCACCTCACCTGCCACACCTTCCCGGAGTACGGGTCGATCTGCGTCAACCTCTTCTGCTGCCGGCCGCGTCCCGAGTGGGATTTCCAGGCCGCACCGGCCGTACGGTTCGGTGCGCAGCGGGTCACCGTCCCCAGGCTCGACCGCCCGTATGGCGCCGAGCCGGGTACCGCCGGCGAGGTGAGATCCAACCCGCCGGGGCCAGGGGCTCCGGCGGGTGGATGGTCAGAGGTGGGGCGCGCTCAGCGCGTGCGGCGACGCAGGGCCGCCGCGCCGAGACCGAACGCCAGCAGGGCGACCGTGAGCGGCTCGGGGACCGTGGTCGGCGACAGGCGGAAGCCGCCGTTGTTGTCGCCGTTGTTGATGTCGTTGATCCGGAACTGCAGCACGGTTCCGTCGGCGATCGCGACACCGAACAGGTCGGCGATCGTGCGGCTCACCGTCAGGTGCGTCGGCGGCGTCAACGACCCGAGGCCGTTGGCCGCGTTGGCGGGGAACACGGCGCGGAACCCCAGGGAGCCGTTGCCGATGAGCAGTGCGGCGTAGGGGATACCACCCGACAGCGTCACGCCACCAGGGTGCGCACCGGTGTTGGTCGTATCGGGGCGCGTGATCACACCCGCCGCGTTCGCGAAGAACTGCGTGCCGGCCAAGCCCACCTCGCCGTCGGCCGTCAGGGCGAACGTGTCGGCGAGCCCGAAGTTGCCCGACACCGTGAACTGAGGACCCGCAAACACATCGACGCCGTTGACGGTGACCGCCACGGGGATGGTGAGCGTCGCGGCGCGTGCGACCGTTGGCGTGACGGCGGCCACCGCACACGCGAGAATCAGAGCCAGCTTCTTCATTTGCCCTCCAGGAGCAGGGAGTGTCTGGGGACGAGACGCCCCGTGAACCCTCCCACCTCTGCAATGGCGAGGCCAGCACCTGTGCTGCGTCTGGCGCGTGGTGCGCGCCGGGTCGCGCATGAAGTCTTCGAAACGGCTGACATTAATACGGGCGACGTAAGAGTTCGCGCGGCGTCCGAACACGTCACGCCTCCTCTGTCGCGGCCCCGGCCCGTCCCACCCGCCCGCCCCGGTCGCGCCCGCTGACCATGCGGGTACACCAGCACGGCCGCTTGGGTATACTGCCCGGACTCGACATGACCGGCTGCGAGTGGATCGTCGAAGGCCATGGCTGCACCGCGGCATCGCTCTGCGACGTCGATGGGCTGGCGCGCCTGTTCGACGCGGTCGTCGCCGACCTGGCGCTGCGCCCCGTCCAGCCGCCGGTCTGGCACGTCTTCCCCGGCGCCGGCGGCATCACCGGCCTGCTCCTGCTCGCCGAATCGCACCTCACCTGTCACACCTTCCCGGAATACGGGTCGATCTGCGTCAACCTGTTCTGCTGCCGGCCGCGTCCCGAGTGGGATTTCCAGGCCGAACTGGCCGTACGGTTCGGTGCGCAGCGGGTCACCGTGCGCAGGCTCGACCGCCCGTATGGCGCCGAGCCTGGCACCGCCGAGTCGGTTGCCGTCCCCGAGGCACCCGCGGTGACGATGCGATGAGCCGCTTCGCCACACGCTGCCCAAACTGCGGCGGGCCGATCGCGTTCGCCTGGGCGCAGTCGGTCCAGACGGTGTGCTCGCACTGCACGTCGCTCGTGGTCCGGCACGACGTGAACGTCGAGGTGCTCGGCAAGGTGGCCAGCGTCCCGCCCGATGTCTCGCCCATCCAGATCGGTACGCGCGGGCGTTTCGACGACGGAGGAGCCTTCGAGGTCGTCGGCCGCATCGTCTATGAGTACGAGGACGGCGGCTGGAACGAGTGGTACGTGGCCTTCGACAGCGGCGCAAGCGGATGGCTGTCGGATGCCCAGGCCGAGTACGCCATCTCGCGTCCCGTCGAGCCGGGCGCCGCGCTGCCCGCCGCTGAAGCAGTAGCCGCCGGCACGCAGGTCCGCGTGGCCGGCCACGCCTACGTCGCCACGACCGTGACGAAGGCACGGTACGTCGCCGTCGAAGGTGAACTGCCGTTCGTCACCTGGGACCGCGAGTGGGCGACATTCGCCGACCTGAAGACGACGACCGGGCACTTCGCGACGATCGACTACACCGAGGATCCGCCGCTGTGCTTTGCGGGCCGTTTCGCCGAGTTCGACGAGCTGTCGTTCACGAACCTGCGCGATCCGGCGAGCCTGCTCAGCGAGCGTGCCGTCCGCGGGTTCAACTGCAGCGCCTGCGCCTCGGCCATCGCGCTCCGCGCGGGGCAGCACACCGCCACCGTTGCCTGCCCCTCGTGCGGCACCATCGTCAGCCCGCGCGATCCGAACCTGCGTGTGGTGCAGGACGCCGCGGTTCGCATGTCGCACGTGCCCACCATCCCGCTCGGCTCACGGGGCACGCTCGATGGCGACGCCTGGGATGTCATCGGCTTCCAGTACCGCACCATCACCGTCGAGGGGGAGCACTACGGCTGGGACGAGTACCTGCTCCTGAACCCGCGCAAGGGCTTCCGCTACCTCAGTGAGTACCAGGGGCACTGGAATCTCATCAGGCCGCTGCGGGCCATTCCCGACGGGGATCGCGTCTCGTCGGCCGATCTCTACGGGCAGTCGTTCACGCGCTTCCAGGGCGCGCAGGCCACGACGCGCGTGGTCTACGGCGAGTTTCCCTGGCAGGTGCGTGCGGGTGATGTCGTCGAGACCGTCGATTTCGTCGCGCCACCCCTGCTGCTCTCGCACGAGCGCGCGGGCGACGACGACACGTGGTCGGTCGGGATGTACACACCGGGCGACGCGATCTGGAAGGCGTTTGCCCTGCCGGGCGAACCGCCGCCGGCCATCGGCGTGTTTGCCAACCAGCCGTCGCCCCATGCCGGCCGGCCGCGCGTCTACTGGCGGATGTTCGGCCTGCTGGCGATCCTGTGGCTGGCGTTCATCGGCGCGCGATGCGGGCTGGCGGGCAACCGTGTCGTCTTCAAGACCGATGCAGCGTTCACCAGGGTGCCGCCCGAGACCAGCACCGCGTTCGTGACCGAGGAGTTCGACATTCCCGGCTCGATGGCCAATGTCGAAGTCGAGGCGCGCGCGACGTCGCTGACGAACGACTGGCTCTCGCTGCCGATGGCCCTCGTCAACGTCGACACGGGCACGGCGATCGACTTCGGTGCCGAGCTGTCGTTCTACAGCGGTGTCGAAGACGGCGAGGCGTGGGCCGAAGACCAGCGGACCACGCGCGTCACGCTGCCCTCGGTGCCGGGAGGACGCTACCTGCTGCGCGTCGAGCCCACCGGTGGGCAGAGTGGCCAGCGCATCGCGTACGGCCTCGCCGTGCGGCGCGATGTGCCCCGGCTCGGTCTCGTGCTGCTCGCCTTTGCGCTGCTCGCGATTCCGCCCGTGTTCGTGTCGATGTCGGCCGCAGGGTTCGAACGTCGTCGGTGGGCCGAGAGCGGCGAGGCCGACGCCGGCGACGACAGTGACGATGCGTCCGACGAGGAATCGTCGGATGACGAATCCTCGGACGATGAGGACTGACACCATGCTGCGACCTGCGCTGTACCTCTTGTTCGGACTCGGGCTGCTGGGCTCGGCGGCCGTTGCCGAAACCCGCGGCTGGGCGCCGTTTGGCCCCACCCGCGTCGAAGGCGTGCCCCGCTCGCTGCGCGACAACCCCGGCGCCTACCGGCCACACTACCGGTCGTCGCCACGCTATTTCGGAGGCAAGTAGATGGACGCCCAGCTCGCCACCAACGTGATCGCCGCTGTCGTCTTCGCCATCCTCGGCATCGTCATCCTGGTGCTGTCGTTCGTGGTGATCGACCGCCTGACGCCCTACGACCTGTGGCGCGAGATCGTCGAGAAGCAGAACACGGCGCTCGCGCTGCTCATCGGGATCGGCCTGCTCGGGGCCTCGATCATCATCGCCGCGGCGATCCACTGACGGCGCCTCGCGCCCGCGCCGTTCCGTCGCCCCCGTGGCCGCCGCGCTGCTCGTCGCCGTCCTGCTGATCGCCGCCTGCGGGCTCGTCTACGAGCTCGTGGCCGGCGCCCTCGCCAGCTACCTGCTCGGCGACAGCATCACGCAGTTCTCGACGGTGATCGGGACGTACCTGTTCGCCATGGGCATCGGCTCGTGGCTGTCGCGCTTCGTCGTCCGCAACGTCGCCGCGCGCTTCGTCCAGATCGAGCTGCTCGTCGGCGTCGTGGGCGGCTTCTCGTCGGCGCTCCTCTTCCTCGCCTTCTCGTACACCGACAGCTTCCGCCTCGTCCTCTACCTCCTCGTCTTCATCGTCGGTTCGCTCGTGGGGCTCGAGATCCCGCTGCTGATGCGATTGCTCCGCGATCGCTTCGACTTCAAGGACACGGTGTCGAACGTGCTGACGTTCGACTACCTGGGCGCGCTCGGTGCCTCGTTGCTGTTTCCCCTCGTGCTGGTGCCGTACCTCGGCCTCGTGCGCACGGCGCTCCTGTTCGGCCTGATCAACGCCGCAGTCGCCCTGTGGACGACCTATCTGCTGGCGCCGGCGCTCAGGCAGGTCTGGCGGACGCGCCTGGCGTGCCTGCTCGCGATGCTGCTGCTCGGCGCGGGCATGGTGTGGGCCGATCGCCTCACCGACACCGCCGAGGCGAACCTCTACGCCGACGAGGTGGTGCTCGCGAAGACGACACCGTACCAGCGCATCGTCGTGACGGCGTGGCGGAACGACCTGCGGCTGTTCCTCAACTCGCACCTGCAGTTCAGCTCGCGCGACGAGTACCGCTACCACGAGGCGCTCGTTCACCCGGCCATGGCGGCGCGTCCCTCGGCACGGCGCGTGCTGATCCTCGGCGGTGGCGATGGCCTCGCGCTGCGCGAGGTCCTCAAGTATCCGCACGTCGAACACGTGCGCCTGGTCGATCTCGATCCCGAAGTCACGCGACTCTTCACGCGGCATCCAGAGCTGCGGCGCCTCAACCAGGGCGCGTTCGACGACCCGCGCGTGCAGGTCGACAACGCCGACGCCTTCCCCTGGCTCGATGGCGGCAGCGATCGCTACGATGTCGCCCTCATCGACTTCCCCGACCCCTCGAACTTCTCGGTGGGCAAGCTCTACACGACGGCCTTTTACCGTCGCCTGCTGCACCGGCTCGCGCCCGACGCGCTCTTCGTCGTGCAGAGCACGTCGCCACTCTTTGCCCGCCAGTCGTACTGGTGCGTTGTCGAAACCATCCGCGCGGTGGGCGTCAACGCGTGGCCGTACCACGTCTACGTGCCGTCGTTCGGCGAGTGGGGATTCGTGATGGCCAGCCGGGGCGACTGGACGATGCCCGAGCAATTGCCGGCGGGCCTGCGCTTCCTCGACGCGCAGCAGATGCCGGCGATGTTCGAGTTTCCGCCAGACATGGCGGCCGTGGCGAGCGACGTCAACCGGCTCGACAACCAGGCGCTCGTCCAGTACTACGAACGCGAGTGGAGCGCGGTGACACGCTGATGCCGACGCGCCGCGAGTTCCTGAGCGCGGGCCTCGTCGGGTTGCTGCCGAAGTCGACGCCGCGCCTGCCGGCCGGCGGGTTCGTCCACGAATCGCAGGACCTCGGCCACGCGCTGCGTGACGCCCGGCTGCCGTCGGCCGCACGCGCGTCGCGGCGCGTGCCGGTCGTCATCGTGGGCGGGGGCATCGCTGGACTGTCGGCGGCCTGGCAACTGCAGCGTCGAGGGATGGGCGACTTCGTCATCCTCGAGTTCGAGGACGATCCTGGCGGCAATGCGCGCAGCGGCCGCAACGACGTGTCGGCCTATCCCTGGGCCGCCCACTACGTGCCGGTGCCCGATCAGAAGGCCACGCTCGTGCGCGAGCTGTTCACCGATCTCGGCGTGCTCGGCGCCGACGGATGGGACGAGCGTCACCTGTGCTTCACGCCGCGCGAGCGGCTCTTCATCCATGGGCGGTGGCAGGACGGGCTCGAGCCACACACGGGGCCGGCGCAGCGCGATCGCGAACAGTTCGCGCGGTTCGACGAGCTGATGTCGGCGTTCAGGGCGTCGGGGGCCTTCACGATTCCCTCGTCGCGCGGGTTGCGTGCCGCGAGTGCCGGCACGCTCGACCAGCAGTCGATGGCGGCGTGGCTCGACGCGCAGCGGCTCGACTCGCCATGGCTCCGGTGGCTGGTCGATTACGCGTGCCGTGACGACTACGGCGCGCTGGCGCGCGACGTGTCGGCGTGGGCGGGCGTCCACTACTTTGCCGGCCGGCCCGAGGACGAACGCGGCCCCCTGACGTGGCCGGAGGGGAACGGGTGGGTCGTGTCGCGCCTGGCGCAGCGGATGGGCGAGCGACTGCGCACGCGGCAGCCGGTGACGCGTGTCGCGCGAAACGGATCCAGGTGGACGGTCGAGACGCCCACGACCACGTGGAGCGCCGATGCGGTGATCTTCGCCGCGCCGCTGTGGCTGGCGCCGTGGGTGGTCGAGGGATGGCGCGAGGCAGCGCGGCTCGAGACGTCGCCGTGGCTCGTGGCGAACCTCACGCTCGATCGCTGGCCGCGCGAGGCCGGCCTCGAACCCGCCTGGGACAACGTCATCTTCGACTCGCCGGCGCTCGGCTACGTCGTCGCCACGCACCAGACATTGCGGACGCACGTGCCGCGCACCGTCTGGACGTACTACTGGGCGCTGGCGCACACGCCGGCGCGTGACGCGCGACGCTGGCTCCTCGACCAGTCGTGGGCGTCGCTGGCGACGCACATCCTCGACGACCTGTCGCGCGCGCATCCCGACATCCGGGCGTGCGTGAGCCGGCTCGACATCCTCCGCCTCGGGCACGCGATGCCGCGGCCGACGGTGGGTTTCCTGGCGCACGCGACACGCCTCAGGGCACAGGCGTCGCGCGATGGGCTGCACTTCGCCCACTCGGACGTGAGCGGCCTGCCGCTGTTCGAAGAGGCACAGGAGCGGGGTGTCGCGGCCGCCGACGCGGCGCTGGCGCGCGTCGGGAAGCGCGGTGGCTCCCCCACGCGTGACGTGGCCCCCCCGCCCGGCGACCGGCCCGGCGTCAGCCGACGCCCGGCCCTCGATACCGCCCCCGAGGTT
>JAEUQQ010000368.1 GCA_016789685.1 Acidobacteriota bacterium
GACGTCGATGCGGCTGCTCACGAACAACCCGCGCAAGTTCGTGGGCCTCGACGGCTATGGCCTGTCGGTGGTGCAGTCAGTGCCGCTCGAGATCCCGGCCTCGGAGCACACGCGCCGGTACCTCTCGGTCAAGAAGCACAAGCTCGGGCACAAGCTGTCATCGGTGTAGCCCGGGGACCGCAGCCGCGGTCCCCGGCACTCGAACGCGCGTGGGTCAGATGCGGCCCATCAGGGTCAGCAGGCCCGTGGTCAGCCACGGCACGTACGTGATGACCAGCACGCCGATCGCCAGCACCAGCAGCATCGGCAGTGAGGCGGCGGCGACTTCGAGCAGCGGCTTCTTGAAGCGGTACGACGCAAGGAACAGGTTCAATCCCACCGGCGGCGTCAGGTAGCCCAGCTCCAGGTTGGCGATGAAGATGATCCCCAGGTGCACCGGGTGCACGTCGTACGCGAGCCCCAGGGGCACCAGCAGCGGCGCGACCACGAACGTCGCGCTGAAGATATCCATCAGGCAGCCGACGATCAGCAGGAAGCCGTTGAGCGCCAGCAGGAACATGAAGCGATCGCTGATGTAGGTCTGCGTCAGCTCGAGCAGGCGGCCCGGGACGTCGGCGTCGATCATCCAGCTCGTGAGGCCGACGGCGACCCCGAGGATCAGGAGCACGCCTCCGACGGTCGACGAGCACTCGGCGGCCACGCGGCCGATGTCGCGGCCGATCTTCAGGTCGCGGTGCACGAACACCTGCGTGAAGAACGCGTACAGGGCGCCGATGGCGGCGGCCTCGACCGTGGTGGCGAACCCGCTGAAGAGCGAGCCGACGATCACGATCGGCAGCGCCATCTCCCACTTGGCCGCCCACAACGCGGCCCCGGCCTCGCTGATGGCGAACGCCGGCCGCGCGACCTTCATGCGGACGGCGGCCCGGATGCCCCAGCCGGCCGTCATCCCGATCAGGAGGACGCCCGGGACGATCCCGCCGATGAACAGATCCTCGATCGGCGACTGCGCGACGATGCCGTAGAGGATGAGCGGCAACGCCGGCGGCAGCAGCAGGCCGAGCGAACCCGACGCGGTCAACAGGCCCAGCGAGAACTTCTCGCCATAGCCGTCCTTGACCAGGGCCGGAAACAGCAGGCCGCCCAGCGCGAGGATGGTGACGCCCGAGCCCCCGGTGAATACGGTGAAGAAGGCGCAGAGCAGGGCGCAGACGACCGCGGTCCCCCCGGGGAACCAGCCGAACAGGGCCCTGAAGACGCGCAACAGCCGTTGCGGCGCGCCGCCCTCGGCCAGCAGGACGCCCACGAGCGTGAACAGCGGGATCGACGCCAGCGTCGGCTTGGTCGAGAGCTGGTAGGTCTGGATGAGGATGGCCGACCCCGGGACACCCTCTGACAGGAACATGACGGCGGCAGCGCCGCCGAGCAGCGCGAAGATCGGCGCGCCGGCCACGGCGCCCACGAAGAGCGCCCCGAGCCACCACAGGTACGCGTCGGGGCCTCCCGGCAGCATCGCCTGCGGTCCCTGTTCGATGAGCGGCGAGAAGGGCGCGCTCCAGTTGAAGGGCAAGCCGGCGCCGAGCCATCCGCCGGCCAGCACGCCGAGCAGCGCGGCGGCTCCCGCTGCCACGTGCGAGCGGTACGCCGTCCGCACGATGCGCCAGGCGAGCACCGCGAAGCCGAGGGGCAACAGGACCTGGAACGCCCAGACAGGCACGCCTTCGGTGATGTTGCGTCCGGCCTCGCGTTCGAACCGCACGAGGTCGACGCCGGCGCGCGCCAGCAACCCGGCGACGGCCGCACCCACGAAGGCGCCGAGCGACTTGGCCACGGTGGCCACGTGCCCGGCGGGCAGCAACGCGCCGGTGGCCAGCGCGAGCAGGCGGTCGTCGCGCGCCGCCAGGGCGCCACCCAGCAGGGCGACGACGAGCGTCAGGTGCTGGACGAACGGGGTGCCGCCGGGCACGCCGGAATCGAACCGCCGCAGCACGATCTCGATGATCGGCAGGAGCGTGAGCAGGGCCAGGGCGAGCACCGACAACCCGTGCTCGAACACGCCCAGCCGCCCCCCCTGGTCGATCCCGCGGGCTTCGGCCGGCGCCGCGGGGTCGTGCGAGCCGCTCACTTGGTCCCGCGGCTCTTGCGGAACGCGTCGCGCTCGCGCGTGGCCAGGTCGTAGATGTCGGCCGGGACGACGCCGCCCTTCATCGACACGGCGAACTTGTCGGCCATGTCACGGAAGCCCTTCGTGGCGGCCGCGTCGGGCTTTGTCAGCTTCAGGCCACGCTTGACCATCTCGGCCTTGGCCGTCTCGTCCTGCTGGGGCACGTCGCGGTCGAGCGTGTCCTGCATCTTCCGGGCGATGGTCAGGATCTGCTGGCGGTCGTTGGCATCGATCGCGTTCCAGACCTTGGCGTCGACGACCGTGCCGCCGGCGAGCGGGCCGACGCCCATGTCGAGCATCTCGGGGACGTTGCGATACCACTGGAAGGCCAGCGTGGCCAGCGGGGTCGAGGGCACGGCGTCGAGCAACCCGGTCATCAGGCCGCTCTGGATCTCGGTGAACGGGAGCGGGCGCGGGTTGAAGCCGTTCTGCTTGTAGAGCTGCACGAACGCGTCCTCGCCGGCCGACGTGTACAGGCGCTGCTTCTTGAGTACCTCGACGTTGGGCACGGCCGTCTTGCTGAACAAATACACCCAGCCCGTGTCGCCCCAGTTGAGCAGGACGAGACCCTTGGCCTCGAGCTTGGCCTTCAGCGTCGGCTCGATCTTCGCGCGCACCGTGCGGTACTCGTCGTAGCTGCTGAAGAACATGGGGATCGAGAAGATGTTGAACGCCGGGTCGACCGAGGCGAGGCCGAGCGCGGTGATCGAGGCCGCGTGCTGGCGCCCGATCTTCATGTTCGAGATCATCGTGGCTTCGTCGTCCTGCGCGGCACCGATGACCCGCAGGACCACGCGCCCGCCCGTGGCCGTCTTGATGTCGGCCTCGAACTGCTTCAGCGCCTTGTGCCAGACCGAGCCGAGGGGCGCGGGCGAGGCGAGGCGGATGGTCGTCTGCGCGCTGGCCGCGCCGGCGGCGCACACCAGCGTGAGCGCCGCGATCCACAAGCGGGAAATACCCTTCATGAGCGTAGGTGTCCTTCGTGGTGACCCGATGGTCACTGGAACAACTCCGGCGCGGGCACCGGCGGCAGCGGGGCCGCCAGGGCGCGACGGGGGGCGGCGGCCTCTGGAGCCGTCGCATCGGTGAACAGTTCATCGACGCGCGATTGCAGGATCCGCGCGCGCTTCTGCGCGATGATCGTCGCGAGCCGGTTGGCGGGCACGTCGTCGGGGTTCACCGCGAGCGCCTGGTCGAGGAGCTTGAGAAACTCCTCCTTGTTCTGCGCCGGCTGGGCCACGCTCGCCGCCATGGCGACGTAGGCCGACGCCGACTTGCCCTTCGACAGCTCGACGGCGCGCTCGAAGTGCCGGCGGGCGCGCGCGGGGTCGCCCCCCATCGAGGGCGACATGCCGTCGAGCGTGATGAACACCTCGTGGATCGCGCCGTCGGCGTACCGCTCGTCGATGGCCAGCGCCCGCTCCATCAGCGTGCGCACGACCGGGAAGTCGGCGACGAGGTCGGGCTGGTCGACGCCGATGGCGATGGCCGAGCCCCACGCCGCGCCGAGCCAGTAGATCTCGTCAACGTCGTACTTGACGGTGCCGAGCGCCGTGGCCGGGTCCTTCGACAGCGCGTCGCGCAGGCCCGGGCGCTTGAGCTCGAGGCGCCGCAGGCAGTAGTCGCGTCCACGCAGGTAGAGACGCCGCGCGCGGGCCTTCAGCCGTTCGCTCTCGTCGTAGTTGCTCGATTCGATGGCTTCGGCGTCGAGCTGGACGAACGCATTGGCGTAGGACGTGAAGCCCGAGCAGGCGGTCAGCAGCAGGCCCTTGTGATTCGGCGAGGCCTGCAGGAGCGACTCGATGGTCTTGAGCGAGAAGGGCAGCGCCGCGCGTATCAGCTCCGGGTCGTCGTCGGTCGTGTAGACTGACGGTCCCGGTGCCGAGAGCGTATCGCCCAACTTGTTGACGGCAAACGTCTTGACCGAGCAGCCTTGCACCGCGAGGGTGATGAGGCCTACCAGGGCGGCGCGCCGAACGTGTGCACGGAGGGAGGGAAGGGAGGCCAACGTCTCTTCAGGATAGCCGAGAATTCCGTTCTCGCGCCTGTCAGACGTGTGGCCTGACGCGTGGGTTCCCCCGGGCGAGACGGGGGCAGCCGCCAGCCGGCCGCGTTGACAGCTCGCCGTAACCACGGCTAGTATTGGGGTTTGCGCGTCCGCGCATCGGCCTCTCCGTGTGTCTGCGGAGGGGGCGAGGCGGGCGGCGATCATCGTCATGTTCGAGTCACTCAGCACCCGTCTCCAGGACGTCTTCCGTTCGCTGCGCAACGAAACGCGGCTGACCGAGCAGGTCGTCGAGGTGGCGTTGCGGGAGATTCGGCTCGCGTTCCTCGAGGCCGACGTCAACTTCAAGGTCGTCAAGGCCTTCGTCGATCGGGTGCGCGACAAGGCGGTCGACCAGGCCGTGCTGGGTGGGTTGTCGCCTGCACAGCAGGTGATCCGCATCGTGCGCGACGAGATGCTCGCGCTGTTCGGCGACGCCGCCGGTGGCCTGCCACCCGCCGCGCAGTCGCCGCGCGTGATCATGCTGCTGGGCCTGCAGGGGTCGGGCAAGACGACGACGAGCGGCAAGCTGGCGCGGTATCTGTCGCGTCAGGGCCGTCACCCGCTGTTGGTGTCGACCGACGTGCGGCGGCCCGCGGCCATCCAGCAGTTGTCGCTGGTGGGCAAGCAGGCCGGGGCGGCGGTGTTCGACCCGGCCGGGGATCTCGATCCGGTGTCGCGCGCGCGCGGCGCGATGGTCGATGCGAAGCAACGGGGATTCGACGTCGTCATTGTCGACACCGCCGGGCGGCTCCACATCGACGACGACCTGATGGTGGAGCTGCAGGCGATTGCCGACGCCGTGCAGCCGACCGATCGCCTCTACGTCGCGGACGCGATGACGGGGCAGGACGCCATCAAGAGCGCCGGCGAGTTTCACCGGCGCGTGGGCGCGACCGGGGTCGTGCTGACGAAGATGGACGGCGACGCGCGCGGGGGCGCGGCGCTGTCGGTGGTGTCGGTCGTCGGCGTGCCGATCGCGTTTGTCGGCAGCGGCGAACGCCTCGAAGACCTCGAGCCGTTCCATGCCGACCGCGTGGTGTCGCGCGTGCTCGGGATGGGCGACGTGCTGACGCTGATCGAGAAGGCCGAGCAGGTCTTCGATCAGACGCAGGCGGCGGCGCTCGAACAGAAGATCCGGAAGGACGACTTCACGCTCGAGGACTTCCGCGAGCAACTGCGGGCCATCCGCAAGATGGGACCGCTGGAGTCGATCCTGGGGATGTTGCCGGGCATGGGCAACATCAAGCAGATGGCGCCGGACGGCGTCGACGAGCGGCAGTTGCTGCGCGTCGAGGCCATCATCGGATCGATGACGCCGGCCGAGCGCCGGCGCCACGACTCGATCAACGGCAGCCGCCGCAAGCGCATCGCGCGCGGCAGCGGCACGAGTGTCGAAGACGTGAACCGCCTGCTCAAGCAGTTCGTGCAGATGAAGAAGATGCTCAAGGTGATGGGCGGCGGGACCACGGGGAAGATGTACAAGCGCATGGGGCAACTGCGGTCGCTCATGCGGTAGGCGCGCGGCCGTGAGGGCCGCGCATTCGAGCAAGGCACGAGGAGCAGGAATGCTGGCGATTCGATTGCAGCGCGTGGGCGCGAAGAAGAACCCGATGTACCGGGTGGCGGTGACCGAGAGCGCTTCGGCGCGCGACAGCCGCGTGCACGAGATCCTGGGGACCTACAATCCCCAGACCAAGCCGGAGTCGATGACCCTCGACCTCGCGCGTTACACCCACTGGGTGGGGGCGGGGGCGCGGCCGTCGGATTCGGTGCGCACGCTTGTGGTGCGCAACAAGGCGGCGCTGCAGGCGGCGGCCGAGGCCAAGGTGGCCGCGGCGGCACCGGCCGTCACGGAGGCACCGGCGTCGTGAGCCGGCTCGCCTCGCTCGTGACGGGCGTGGCGCGGTCGCTCGCCGACCGGCCCGACAAGGTACATGTCGTCGAGACGGATCACCGTGGCACGGTGCTCGTCGAGGTCTACATGGCCGCGGGTGACCTCGGCCGGTTGATCGGGCGCCAGGGCCGGACGGCGCAGGCGCTGCGCACGCTGGTCGGGATCGCCGCCGAACACGAGGGGCGCCGCGCGCAACTCGAGTTCCGCGACGGTCCACCGCCGGCATGACGGCACCGGCCTGGGACGACCTGATCCTGGTCGGGCGCATTGCGCGCACGCACGGGTTGCGGGGCGAGGTGGCGGTCGACGTCCTGAGCGACTTCGCCGACGACCGGTTCCAGGTGGGCAAGGCGTTCTGGACGCGTGGGCCGCAGGGCACGACGGCCCGCCTGGCGATTGCCAGCGTCCGCGATCACCAGGAACGGGTCCTGGTGCGTTTCGAGGGCGTCGACGCGATCGAGGCGGCCGAAGCGTTGGGGAAGGCCGAGTTGCGGGTGCCGGCCGACACCCTCACGGCGCTGCCCGAGGGCACCTACCACCACCACGACCTGGTGGGATGCGAGGTGGTTGCGGAGGACGGCACGGCGATCGGCGTGGTCACGGGCGTTGACGGTCATCGCGTCGCGAGCCACCTGGTCGTGCAGGGGCGACGCGGCGAAGTCCTGGTGCCGCTGGCCGAGAGTATTTGTGTCGGGTTCGATCTCGAGGCGCGGCGCATCACCGTCGCGCTGCCCGAGGGCCTGCTCGACCTGAACTGAACCGTCGGGTGGCGATGCGCTGCGGGGGCTCGGACCTCCGGCGCGCGACGCAACACGAGCAGTGACACGCGCTGGGCGGGACCCGTGAAGTTCGACATCGTCACGATCTTCCCGCGCATGATCGAGGCCTCGCTCGAGGACGGCGTGGTGGCGCGGGCACGAGCCAGCGGACGGCTCGACGTGCGGGCGTGGGACTTGCGCGAGTTCACGACCGACCGTCACAAGGTGGTCGACGACTCGCCGTTCGGTGGCGGGCCGGGCATGGTGCTCAAGCCCGAGCCGCTGGTGCGGGCGGTCGAGCACATCGGCGAGGCGCGGGGGCGGCCGGGGGCCGTCATCCTGCCCACGCCGCAGGGGCGCCGGTTCTGTCACGACGAGGCGGTGCGGCTCAGCCGCCTGTCGCACGTCGTGGTCTTGTGCGGGCGCTACGAAGGAATCGACGATCGCGTCAGGGCGCACGTGGCGACCGACGAGATCTCGATTGGCGACTACGTGCTGTCGGGCGGCGAGCTGGCGGCGCTGGTCATCCTCGACGCGGTGGCGCGGTTCGTGCCCGGGGTGGTGGGCGACGACGCGTCGGTCGAGGGAGATTCGTTCGTGCGGGGATTGCTCGACCATCCGCACTACACGCGCCCCGCGGAGTTCCGCGGGTGGTGCGTGCCCGAGGTGCTGCTGTCGGGGCACCATGGTGCGGTCGAGACGTGGCGGCGCCGCGAGGCGTTGCGGGTGACGTTCGAGCGGCGGCCCGACCTGATCGACAGGGCGGTGCTCGATGCCGAACAGCGCCGGTGGCTGGAAGAACTGATCGCAGAACGCGAGAAGGCAGGAAAGGGAGTTGAACATGACCGGGATTGAGGCCGTCGAGCGGCCGCAGGCCAAGGAGCGTCCGACGCTCAAGTCGGGCGAGACCGTGCGCGTGCATGTGAAGGTGCGCGAAGGCGACAAGGAACGCATCCAGGTGTTCGAGGGCATCGTCATCGGCATGCACCGCGCCGGGATCCGGTCGACGTTCACCGTTCGCAAGGTGTCGTTCAGCCAGGGCGTCGAGCGCATCTTCCCGTTGCACTCGCCGGTGATCGACAAGATCGAGCACGTCCGCACCGCGCGGGTGCGTCGCGCGAAGCTCTACTTCCTGCGGGCCCTCAAGGGCAAGGCCGCCCGCATGAAGGAACAGAAGCGGACCACGGCGTAGGCGACCGACCACTCCCGTCCGAGGCATGGCCCCGACCCGCGCAACGCGCACGATCGAAAACGCGATGCGGCGGTGGGGCTTCGTCCTCGTGGCGGGAGCGGACGAAGTCGGTCGTGGGTGCCTCGCCGGGCCCGTGGTCGCGGCGGCCGTCGTGCTCGACGCCGCGCGGCCCGTCACCGGGCTGCGCGACTCGAAGCAGTTGACGCAGGCGGCACGCGAACGCCTCGACGAGGTGATTCGCCGGCGTGCCCGTGCGTGGGCCATCGCCGACAGTTCGCCGGCCGACATCGATCGCTGCAACATTCATCGGGCGTCGCTCGACGCCATGCGCCGCGCCGTCCTCCAGTTGACGCCGCTGCCCGATCTCGTGCTCGTCGACGCCTTCCGCATTCCGCAATTGCCCATGGCCCAGCGCGGGATCATCCGCGGCGATGCGTCGTGCGCCGCCATCGCGGCGGCCTCGATCATCGCCAAGGTCTCGCGCGACCGACTCATGCGCGACCTGCACGAGGCCGACGACCGCTACGGTTACGCGCGCCACAAGGGCTACGCCACGGCCGAACACCTGGCCGCGATCGCCCGTCACGGCTTGTCGGTGCATCACCGGCGAAGCTTTCGACAGCCCACGCTGTTCGACGCGCTCGTCGAAGCCTCATGAGCGAGCGCGCCGGGACGTCTCATGTCGACGCCTGACCGCGACGAACGCCTGCGCCGCGTCGAGCGTGCGCGCCAGGCGGGTCGCCTCGACGTGGCGCTGGGCGAACTCGAGGCGCTCGTGGCCCAGTTCCCCGACGATCTGTCACTCGCCAACGCGCTGGGCGACCTGCTGGTCAGCCACGGGCAGCCAGGGCCTGCGCTTCCGCACTTCCTGCGCGTCGGCGACCACTTCTTCCGCGAGGGGTTCTACTCGAAGGCGACGGGCGTCTACCGCAAGATCCTGAAGTTCGTTCCCCGCGACGAGTCGATGATCCTCAGGCTGGCCGAGGCCCTGGCGGCGCAGGGGCTGACCGTCGAGGCGCGCGCCCAGTTCACCGCGGTCGAGTCGGCCCGGCGCCACCGGGGCGACGTGCGCGGGGCCGAGGACGTCGCCTTGCGCATGTCAGACCTCGAGCCCAACGACCTTGCGGCACGATGGTCGGCGGCCCGTGCGCTGGCGCAGCGGGCCGACGCGGCGGCGGTGGGCCGCTACGAGGATCTCGCCAGCGAGTTCGAGCGTCAGCATCGCTTCGACGAAGCCGTGGCCGTGTGGCACGAGGTCATCGCCCTCACTCCGTCAGACGTGGTACGCCGTGAGCGCGCCGCCAGGCGTGCGTGGGCACGTGGCGATGCCGTCTCGGCCCGGATCTTCCTCGGCATCGACGACCTGCCGCCGCACGGTCCGGCGCTCGCCCTGCACGCCGAGATCGAGGCGCGGGTAGGGTCTGCCGACAGCATCAGGGCCGCGGTCGGGCGGTGGATCGACTTCGATCGAACGGCTTACGCGGCCGTTGTCGCCCTGTCATCCCAACTTGCCGCCGGCGAGCCCGAGCGCGCATGGGCGTGTGTCTCCGTGCCGATCGAGCGCGCGCTGGCGGCAGGCCGGGCGACCGAGGCCGAGCATGCGCTGCGTGCCTTCGTGGCGACCGGCGTCCTGCACGGTCCGGCGCTGGTGAAGTGGATCGAAGTCGCCGTCCTCGCGCACCTCGATGGCGTTGTCGATCTCGTGCGCGAGCGGTTGCGGGCGCTGCCGGCCCCGGCCGAGAGCCCGGTGTCGGCCGTGGCGGTGCTCGAGGCGGCCGCGCGGCGCATCGCGCCGCACGGCGTCTGGCGGGCGTTGTTCGAGGAGTTCGTGGGGACAGTGCCGGTGCGGCCCGGCGAGGTCGACCCGCCGCACGCGCGCCTCGTCGAACCTGTGCGTGCGACCGTCGTGACGCCGATGCCCGACCCGGCGCCGGCCGGCGACCCGGATGACGCACCTCCGGTCGCCGCACCCGACCCGCCGATCGCGCGCCGTGCCGCCCACGCCGAGTTCGTCGAGGTCGACCTGACCGACAAGCTCAACGCCATCGCCCTGCCCGACGTCCAAGGAGCTGTGGCCTCTGCCGCGCCCCCGGCGGCAGAGGCTCAGGCCGCGACCGAGCCTGGATCGAGCCTGCTGTCGGATGCGGAGGCCAGCGCATCGCTGGCGCAGGGGCAGGCCTTCCTGGCGGCGGGCATGCACGATGCGGCGCGTGACGCGCTCTCCCGCGCGCTCGGGGCGAGCCACACCGCGCTGCAGGCCGCCCTGGCGCTTGCCGACCTCTACCACGAGGCAGGCGAGCCGGGCGAGGCGTGCCGGGTGCTCGAGCTCGTGTTACCGTCAGCGACGGGACGGGAACGCGGCCAGGTGCTCGCGCAACTCGTTGTGAGCCTCGAACGCGTGGGGCAAACGGCGCAGGCGCTGCGTCGCCTGACCGAGCTTGCGGCAGTGCTGCCGCACCATCCGATCGTGCGGGCACGGCGCGGCCGCGAGGAGCCGCCCGGGAGGTGAGTATCCATCCGTTCAGTCGCTTCCTGTCGTTCGCGTATCTCGCCGAGGCGGGATTCATCCTGCTCGTCGTGCCGTGGACGCAGTTCTGGGAGCGGAACTACTTCGTCGAGTCGGGCGCGCTGCTCAGCGAACTGCTCCAGAACCACTTCGTCCGCGGCGCCATCTCGGGCGTCGGGCTCCTGTGCATCGCGGGCGCGCTGCTCGAACTGCAGGCGCTCGTGCGATCGGCCTTCCAGCGGGCGCCGCGCGCATGATCGGCCCGAACGCCCGTGGCCCCGGCGTTGACACGGGTGTGATCGCTTCACTACAGTTGAACGTTCGTCCAGCCGAGACCCCTCGGCAGGCACCTGTGCGTGGACATGCCCACTGATTTCGGGTCTCGACTTCGACAAGCGCGCGAACGGCGCGGCCTCTCGCTGCGCCAGATCGCCACGGTGACGAAAATCAACCTGTCGGCGCTCGAGGCGCTCGAGGCCAACGATCCGTCGAAGTTGCCAGGCGGGATCTTCTCGCGGGCCTTCGTGAAGGCCTATGCGCACGAGGTCGGGCTCGACCCCGACGCCACCGTTCGCGAGTTCCTCGCCACCTTTGCCCAGGATGTCGAACCCCCTCCGGCCGTCGTCACGCAGCCTGCCCTGAACGAGCCGGCCGGGCGCGGCGTCGCCGGCACCGTGGTGGTCGTCGTGGTGCTCGTCGTGGCGGCTGTGGTCGGCCTGCGCTTCGTCGGGTGGCCGTCGCTGGCTTCGTCCGAGGCGCCGGCGACGACCGCGTCTCCCGCCGCGACCGTGCCGCTGCCCATTGCGCCGCCTGCGCCCACGCCTCCTGTCGTCGAGCCGCCTGCCGATGCGCCGCCCGGGAACCCTGCCGAGGTGCCACCAGCGGCAACCCAGCCGAGCGCGCCCGCACCTGTCGCTGCCGCGGCCGTGGACGACGGCCTCATGCGCCTGTCGTTCCGGCCCCAGGGAGGTCCGTGCTGGGTCGAGCTCGTGGTTGACGGCAAGATGGAATTCTCGCGCGAAATCGGGGCGGGTGAGACCGAGACGCGCGCCGCGCGTGACGCCTTCGACATCAAGGTCGGCGATGCCGGCCGCTGCACCTACACGCTCAACGATCGTCCCGGGCGTCCGTTCGGGCCGGCGGGCAAGGTCGTGCGCGTTCGCATCGATCGCCAGACACTCGCCACGTTCTTCCAGGGGTCGTAGCCTCGCGGCTGCCGCGCGCGCCTTCCATGGACGCCGTGCTCAAGACGCCGCTCGTCGAGTGCTTCCTCAGGGGCGATGTGTCGCGTGACCTTCGCATGGTCGCGGCGCAGGGACTGATGGCCGAGCGTGCGCACGAGCAACTCACCCTGCTGGTGCTGCTCGCGAAGGACGCCGATCCCGAGGTGGCGGCGACAGCCGCCGAGACCGCCCGGCGTCTTCCGGCCGAGGCGCTGGCCGCCTTCCTGGCGAGGCCTGACGTGCCGGCCGACCTCAGGCAGGCCTACGCGGTGCTGGTCGAGAGCGTGACGCCGGCCGCTCCCGCAGCGTCAGACGATGCGCTGCCCATCGGGGCGAGCGTGCCGCCCCCGATCGATCCGGACGCCGTGCACGTCGACGAGGAACTCGCGCCAGATGCGTCGCCGGCCGATGGGCCTGGCACCGGGGCGCGGCGGCCGATTTCGTCGCTGACGGTGGTCGAGCGGATCAAGCTCGCCATGCGTGGGACGCGCGAACAGCGCGGCGTGCTCGTGCGGGATCCCAACCGGCTGGTGTCGGCGGCCGTGCTTGGCAGCCCGAAGCTCACCGAGACCGAGGTCGAGGCGTTTGCGCGAATGGGCAATGTCTCCGAGGACGTGTTGCGCGTGATCGGCAGCAACCGGACCTGGACGAAGAGCTATTCGCTCGCGACGTCGCTCGTGAAGAACCCCAAGACCCCCGCGGTGATCTCGATGCCCCTCGTCGGGCGCCTCAACGAGCGCGACCTCAAGGGGCTGTCGACCGATCGCAACGTGCCTGAAGGCATCAGGCTCGCCGCCAGGAAGCTGCTGGCGACGAACGCGTCCCGACGCCAGTGACCCGTCGTCGGGGCGTACCGTCGCCCGGTGGGCGCGCCTAGCGGCGCTTCCTGGCGGCGGGTGGCGGGGCAGACGCCGCGCGAGCGGCGACGGCCCACTCCGAGCGCATCTGCGACAGGCCATCCATGTAGACGGCCACGCGCTCGCGTTCCTCTTCACTCGCCATGCCCTTGAGCAGGTCGATGGCGCGCGCCAGGTCGCGCGCGACGCTCCTGGGCGTCGCGTTGAGGTAGAGGTCCTTGATTTCGTCGGCAGGTGCGCGTTGCGCCCGCGTGGGTCGTGGGGTGGCCATCGTGATCATTCCTCGCGGACGTCGATCCGCAGGCCGGCATCGTCGACCGTGCAGTCGAGCACCTGGGCGCCGCCGGCTCTGAGCGCGGCGCGTACGGCCGGGATGTGTTCGGGGGGCGCGAAGCAGAAGAGGCAGCCGCCTCCGCCTGCGCCACACACCTTGGCGGCCGACGCCCCCGCGGCGCGGGCGCCCGCGATGAGCCGGTCGATCGCTTCAGTCGTGACGCCGGGGGCCAGGCGCTTGCGGGCCTCCCATTCGTCGCGGATGTGGCCGGCGATGGCGTCCCAGTCGCGCGCGGCGAGCGCGCCACGCAGCCGCGTGCTGATACGCGCGATCTCGTCGAAGCTGGACCTGACGGCGGCGTCGCCGTCGATGTAGCGCTTCGTGACGTCCCAGTTGTTGATCCCCGAGTTGCGCGATGCGCCGGTGTAGGCGACGACGAGG
>JAEUQQ010000047.1 GCA_016789685.1 Acidobacteriota bacterium
CGGCGTAGAACGACTCGTCGTCCTGGAACACCTGGAACTGCACCCGCTGCGCCGGATACAGCGGGAACGGCCCCACGCCGTAGCCGCTGAACGGTTCCGGCCCGTCGAGGTCGTGGATGCTCATGTGATTGCCCACGCGCATCACGATACGCAGCGGCCCGGCAGGAAGCGCCGTGTGCAGCCATTCGCCATTGGCCCTGGGGATGACCTCGGTGCGTTGCGGCGCCTGCAGCGATCCCCCCGTACCAAGGAACGACACCTCGATCGGACCCGTCACGTTCTGTCCCGGACCACCGCCCTCTGGCACGAGGAACACGTTGTTGTAGCCGATCGCGCCGTTGTCACGCGGGTCGAGGAGCAGGTCGAACCGTTCGTTCGCCTGGTCGACCTCCACGCTGCCCGTGACACGCTCGCTCGCGCAGGTGTCGTACCAGTCGGGATCCGCACACGTGAGCACCTCGGCCTCGACCGACGCCGTGCCCAGCGGCACCGACAACTCGAACGTGCCGCCCGGCTGGCCATCGTTGAACCAGCCGACCCATCGCTCGAAGTTCTGGCCCACTTTCACCACGGCGTTGGCGTAGGCCGCCTCGTTGCCGCTGCGATCGCTGACCTGGATGACCAGCGTCGCCAGCTCCGCAAACTGCAGGTCGGCGTTCGTGACGACGCTCGTCTCCGTGGTCAACGTGGCGGCGGTCGTCGTCTCCTGGCCGAAGTCGTCGTTGGCCGTGAGGCGATACGTTGCCGGTGGCAGGTCGTAGAACGTGTAGTACCCCTGCTCGTCGTTGCGGTCCGGGAAGAACGTGGTGTCGGTCAGCTCGTCATAGGCGAACACGTTCGGGTTCGGTGCCGGCGTCGACGCGCCGTACGTCACGCGCCCGCTCAGCACCGAGATCGGCAGCACGAGGTCGCCCACCTCGACCACGCCACCCTGCGTTGTCGCCGTGTGTTCCGACTCGACGACCTCGTCGTGGTGGCGCGGGTTGTGCGCACGCACCGTGAAGGTCGACGGCGGCGCGAGCGCGAGCTGCAGTTCAAACCTGCCGTCGGCCGTCGTCGTGACCTGGCGGCTGCCCGCCGGGTAGACCACGTCGACAGCCGACCCGGCCACCGGTGTGACACCATCGCCGGCAACGACGCGCCCGCGCACCCGCGTGAACACGCTGTCTGGGAGCGTGATCGTGGTGTCGATCACCTGGTCGAGCGTCGTCACCGGGCCGGTCGGCGTCGTGAACGACGGCAACCCGGGCACCTGCGTCTCGAGCAACAGCCCTGCCGACGGGACGAACGGCAGGAATCCCTGCTGGATCTGGAACGTGCCGTCGGCCCCGGTATTGACGCCGAAGCTCCCGTAGCCGGCATTGGCCAGGGTCCTGGGGAACAGCGTGGCACCGGGAATCGGTGTCGTGCCGTCGCTCGCCACGACGCGCCCGCGCAGCGTGGCGCGGAAGAACGGCTGCGTGACCGGCACGACGACCTCTCCGTCTGCCGTCGGCACTACCGTGGCCTCGTAGATGCCCACCGAGGCACCGCCCACGGGCGCGACCGTCCTCACGATGAGTCCTGCACCAGTGCTGGTCACGTTCGGGAAGACCACTTCACCGTCGGTGCCCTGGACCGCTCCGAAGAAGCAACTCGTGCTGATGGCACACCCGCGCGCGAGCAGCACCCGATCGACGCCGCGCAGCAACTCGACGGCGAAGGGAAGTGCCAGCGGCGTCACGCCGTCGGCCTGGAAGATCCGCGCCCTGACCGACACCGTGAAGTTGCGGTAGGTGACGGGGAGGTTCACCGTCCCGCCATCGTTCGCCGCGGTGACCTGGCCGCTCGCCAGCTCGATGACCGTCGTCGGGCTGGCCGGGTCGTACACCCGCGCCGAGAACGCTCCCTCCTGCACCTGCGCGACTTCCACGACACCGCTGGCGTTCGTCACGCCCCGGTTCTGGAAGCCCGTGAACAGCGTGTCACTCGTCTCGACTTTCGCACCGACCACGGGCGTCCCGTTGGGGAGCGTGGTCGTCACGACGACCCGCGCCACTGCGGGGTAACGGCTCGTGATCGCCTTCACCTCCGCATCGGTCGTCAGCGCCGTCTGCACGGTATCGAGTCGCGGTGCCGTGAAGTTGATCCGCACCGTCGGATGTTGCACGCGGAGCGTGAACGTCTGGTTCAGCAGCACGGGCCCGAAGGTCACCTGGCTGTTGATGTCGGTGTTTGCCGAGAACGACGGTGCCTGGCCGAACATGCTCACCGGCACACCCGAACCCGCGAGCGTGCCGTTGGGCCTGCGGATCTCGACCGCAATCGTCCCGTATCCGGGCATCGAGAGCGCCTGCTGCGCTGTCCCGCCAGACTCCGGCGTCAGCGTCACCGTCGCCGACGTCGTGATCTGCGTGTTGGACGGATGGCGCGCGACGATGCTCGCCGCCTGCCCGAGCGGGATGTCGGTGAACGTCAGCACGCCAGTGGCCGTCGTCCGCTGCGTCGGCCGCGAGAATCCGCTGCCGCTCACGCTGACGTCGATACCCTGCCCGAGGGTCCCGTTGGCGCGCGTCACGGTCACCGTGATCGTGCCGCTCCCCAGGTAGCGCACCTCGACGTCAGAGGTCGCATCCTGCAGCACCGTCACCGGCGTCGTGGCGGGGAAACCGCTCACCGGGTCGTTGCTCGTGAGCGTGAAGGCACCAAGCCGCACGTCGGTCAGCGTGAAGCGCCCCGACGAATCGGTGCTCGTCGACCGCGTGAACGTGTTGGCGGCGTCGCGCAACGTCACCGGTCGCCCGACCTGGATGGCGCCCGCCGCGTTCTTGACGACACCCGTGACCGTGCCGGTCGGCTCGACGACGAGCGCATCGTCGCGCACCTCGCCAGGTGCCAGCACGATGGCCGCTGGCACGATGGTCAGATCCGAGCCCTGCGGGTGCGAGAGCGTACCGCCCATCGTGTAGGACCCCACCGGCACGCCGCCCATGCGGTAGCGGCCGGCAGCATCGGTCGTCGCCGCGAAGCCGAACGGTCCCGTCACCCGCGCGCCGCTGACGAGCACGCCCGTATGACGACGCACACTGCCCGTGAGGATGCCGAAGTTGGTGAAGACGAGATCCTGCGTCGTCGCCGAGCCCCCCTCGGGGAACGACACCGTGTAGCTGTCGGTGTAGTAGTTGAGCCCGCCGTGCGGATAGAGCGCCTGCAGCGTGAAGGGCGCGACGGGAATCGGCGCCCCGATGCCACCGCTCAGCGAGAACTCGCCGTTGGCGTTCGTCCCCACGGTCAGCCGGCGTGGATGCACGCCAACGCTGCTCTGGAACGTCACCGTCGAACCGGCAACGGGCGTCGTCGCATTGCCCTCGAACACGCGACCGGTCACCGTGCCGGTGATGGACGGCAAGGGCGTGACGATGCTGATGCCGTCAGCCGGCACGGCGAAGTTGGCGATCGTGAGGGCCTCGTCGGGCTCCATCGCCTCGAGCGCCTCTGGCGGCAACTGCGCCAGGCGCTGCGCCGAGGCGAGCGCACCCTGGTAGCCGCCCTGCGCCGAGACGAAGTGCATGAGCGACACGGTGCCGCCCGCCGGGATGGTGATGCTGTTCCAGCCGTAGCTGAACGGGTTGTCGGACGCGGCCGGCGTGAAGCTCACCGCGTCGATGGCCTGCGACGCGCCCTCGCCGTCGAACACGATCCCGAGCGATGCGCCGTCGAACCCGTTC
>JAEUQQ010000133.1 GCA_016789685.1 Acidobacteriota bacterium
TCCCATGCCGTCGGTCACGATGGCCACCAGCACGAACGCGAACAGGTGCCACACGTAGAGGGAGTACGACATCTCCCCCACCTTGCGGAACCAGCGCAGCGAGAACACGCGGCTGATCCACGCGTCCTTGCAGCGGGCGAAACAGAGGGTCAGCGGTGCCACGGCCAGGCCCATCACGCTGAACCCCCACCGGAAGATCCACAGCTGGTCGGTACACGGCTGGTGCTTCGCTCCGACCTCGAGCGAGCACCACATCTCGCCGTTGCGGTTGACCACCTGCGCCGAGTCGAGCGGGATACACGGCACCCAGAACCCGAACCCGCGCATGTGCAGGATCTCGAGCGATGACACGAGCACCAGGCCGCAGACGACGGCGCCGACGGTGCCGGCCCAGGTGATGACACGCTTGGCCCGCGGCGACAGCGGATCGGGCAGCCGGGCGTTGCCGAACGCCAGCAGCACACCGATGAGGAGGGCATCGGGCCGCGCCATCCACAGCAGGCGCAGCCCCCGCGTCCAGAAGTCGAGGTGGTACTCGCGGCCCGGCCACGGGCCGAGGTCGACCCGCCAGCGCGAGTAGCCGATCCACACGACCAGCGCGACCATCACCGCACTCACCAGCCACACCCGCCGTTTGACGGCGAGCACGACGACCGCAGCGAACCCGACCGCCAGATAGAACTGCTCTTCGAGCGACAGCGACCAGAACTGCACGAGCGGACCCGGCTTGCCGCCGATCGGGTACACGAGGTGGTACGTGTACGTCGCCGCCGCGGCCACGTTGCCGGGGATGGCGTTGACCTGCTCGAGCCCGTCGGCGTTGAGGGTGACGCCCGACACCTTCACCAGCCCGAACACGAGCAACCACGCCAGCATGCACGCATACGAGTTCGGCAGCAGCCGCAGTGCCCGCCGGGTGTAGAAGCGGCGCAGGTCGATGCGCCCGTTCTGGCGGCGCTCCTGCATGAGCAGGCTGACGATCAGGAACGCGCTGATCACGAAGAACACGTCGACGATCGGATTGAAGGAGTCGGTGCCCTCCGGGAAGATGTGCCCGAGCAGCACGATGACGACGCCGATGCCTCGCATACCGTCGAAGCCACCCACGAACCCCAGGCGCGGGGCCTCCGAGACGAAGGGCTCGGCGGGAGCCCTCGACGTCGCGGTCATGCGCTCCCCCGCGGGCCGTCGGGCGGCGTCCCCGGCGTCCGGTCGGCCGACGCACCCGGCGTCTCGACCATCTTGCCGGTGCGCAGGTCGAGCGTCTCCTTCTCGGAGGCGAACCGCATCTTCATGCCCATCACCTTCATCTCGACCTTGTAGAAGACGGGAATCGACACCGCGAACGCGCCGAACACGAGGATCGGGGTGCGCAGGATCTTCATGGTCGGCGTGGCGTCGTCGCCGTTGGTGAGCGCCAGCAGCACGACGTACGGCAGCGCGTGCCACACGTAGAGCGTGTACGACATCCGACCCATCCACCGGAACGGCGACAGCGCGAAGAACCGTTCGAGCCACCAACCGGGATACCGGTACAACGAGAAGAACATCGCCGCGAACGCCAGCGCCCCCAGCGAGTGGCCGAAGCGGA
>JAEUQQ010000384.1 GCA_016789685.1 Acidobacteriota bacterium
CCGATCGCCAGGCGCTGGATGGCGAACCCGTCGAGCGAGAGCAGGTCCTGCGCGATCAGGTACGGCGAGTCGATCAGCGTCGGCGCCACGCGCTCGACCTTCTTCTGGAGCCGTGCCCCGTACTCGACCCAGAACCGGTCACGCGCGTCGCTGAGCCGCACGCCGAGCGTGCTCTTGAGTGGCGAGATGTTGTCGAACGGCGTGTTGTCGAGCGAGTCGCCCGTGAGGGGGTTCGAGCCGCGCAGGACGTCGCCGCGCGTGAACGCGACGTTGCCGAACAGCGTGACGAGCCCGCGCGAGAAGCGCAGCGGCAGTTCGCCGTCGGCCTCGACGCCCTGGATGCGCACGTCGCTGAAGTTGATCGCGCGCGACAGCGGCCCGGCGGTCGCCTGCGAGACGATCTCGGTCGAGATGAAGCCGTCGTAGGCGTTGTTGAAGTAGGCGAGCGACGCGGCGTACCGCGGCGACCGCACCTTGAGGCCCAGGTCGATGTTGTTGCCCGTCTCGGGCTTCACCGACATGTTGGGAATGATGTAGCCGACCGTGGCGCTGCCCGAGAACAGGAGTTCCTCGAGGTTGGCGTGGCGGTAGCTGCGGCCGTACCGCGCCAGCAGGCTCACGGTGTCGTTGGCGCGGAAGACCACGCCGATGTCGCCCGTCAGCGCCGTGCGTCCCAACTGGCTTCCGCCGAGGTCGGGCAGCGTGGACGGGTCGATCGCCGGCGTCGCGCCTGCGATGAGCGACTCGATCTCGTAGGCCGGCGTCGCCTTCGTAGTGACGGTGTAGCGGTCGAGGCGCACGCCCGCGACGAGACGCACACGAGGCGTGAGGTTGTACTCGTCCTGCACGAACACGCCCACGTCGCGGAACGACGCGTCGGGCACGCGCGAGGGATGCGTCACGGTCGGGGCGCCCATCGCGATGGCCGCCGGGAACACGGTCGCCTGCGGCCCGCGCGCGCCGAGTGACACGTTGCCCAGCATGCGCATCTGCGTCGTCGTCGTGCGGACGTCGGCCGACCGATCGGCGTAGACCGTCGTGCCCGCCGTGATGACGTGCTTGCGTGCGACGAGGAACGTTCCCTGGACGTCGATGCCCGGCGTCTTGACTCGCTGCTCGGTGTCGCTGAGGATGTCGAGCCTGAACACGCTGATCGGGAAGAACGTCGTGGCCGTGGGGGCCGGGAAGACCACCGGGAACTCGTTGCGCAGCAGGCGCTGCTGGTCCTGGTAGTAGGCCGAGACCTTGAGGTTGGTGAACCACGGCGTGATCGCACGGGCCTCGTAGCGGGCCGACAGCCGGTCGAAGTTGTTCGTCGGCAGCGAGACCGACTGGAAGAACGTCGGCTGCGAGAAGTCGGCGAACCCGACGTCTTCGACGCGGCGGCGGAGGTACTTCACCGAGACCGTCTGCGTGTTCGAGATCGCGAACATGCCAGAGACGTTCAGCGTGTTGCCCCGGGCGCTCGAGTTGGCGATGGTGCGATCCGTCCGCACGTACGGGGCGTTGAAGGGATCGGGGAAGGCATTGAAGCGGAACCCGAAGTTGTCGTCGATGACGTCGGCCTGGTCGAGCTGCCCCGACGCGAAGTACGGACGCGTGTCCTCGACCGAGAACCGGCCGGCCCTGTAGTTGCCGTGTTCCTCGATCGTGCCGACGACCTGCGCGGTGAAGCGCCGCGTGCCCAGCCCGACGTGCGCCGTTCCGCGCCGGCCGTCCTCGTTCGACGAGTAGTAGCCGTCGAAGCCGTACGTCACGCGCAACGTGTCGCTGAACTTCGGCTGGTTCGTGATGATGTTGATGGTACCCGCCAGGGCATCGGTGCCGTAGAGCACCGACCCGGCGCCGCTCACGACTTCGAGGCTCTCGATGTTGAAGGGATCGATGAGGCCCACCTCGGTGCCGGCGCGATCGGTGGCCGTGCGCGCGTTGTTGAGCCGCTCGCCATCCACGAGCACGAGCAGGCGCGTCGAGTCGAGGCCCCGCAGGCGCGGGCGCATCGCGAAGGGGCCCGAGCCCACCGCCGTGATCCCGGGCGCCTGCAGCAGTGCCTCGCCCGTGGACGAGGGCGACCGCTCGATGATCTGTGCCGCGGTGATCGTGTCGGTCCGGATCGGGACCTCGAGGGCATCCCGTTCACTGCGGGTCGCCGTGACGGTG
>JAEUQQ010000136.1 GCA_016789685.1 Acidobacteriota bacterium
GGTGCCGTCTTCGAACAGCAGCGTCACGAGCACCTCACCGGCAGTCGCCGACGTGTTGGCGAGCAGGATGTAGGTCTCGACGTTGCGCGCACCGCCGACCTCGCCCTCGGCCAGCGCCCACCGCGTGCCCGTCGTCGTCGCACCGGGCGAGTTGTGCGCCTCGTACCACTGGCTGAACGCGCCCGGCCACCACAGCGCGCGCTCCACGATCACGGGCGTGCCGTTCGTCGATCGGATCGTGGTCGACACCGCCGTGTTGGCGAGTCGCGGATCCTCTTCGTCGACCCAGATGTTGAAGCGGCTGTTCGCCAGCACCGTGTGCGGCACGACGAGGCTCGTGCCATCGGGCAGCAGGTACGTCGCCTCGATCTGCGCGTCGGTGGCGCCGGGATTGGCCACCAGCACGAACAGGTCGAAGTAGCCACCCGTGTTGCCCTCGGCGAGGAACCACTCGAGCGCCGGTGCCGTGACGCCCGCGCTTTCGTGCCCTGCCGAAAATACCTGGCCGGGGCGATCGAGATACAGCGCGCGCTCGACGTTCAGCGGCTGTGCAGAAAGCGACTCGATGACCGCCGACACGTCGGTCGACGCCAGGGCCTTGCCCAGGCCGTCGAACACTTCTTCGTTGACCCAGATGTTGTTGCGCGAGTTTGGCGGGAGCGTGTACGTCTTCTCGAGCGGCGCGCCCGACGGTCGCAGGAACCGGACGCGCACGTTCGCGGACGACGCGTTCGGGTTCTGCAACAGGTAGAACAGGTTGAACCCGCTGTGGGTCGCGCCCTCGGCGAGATACCACGTCGTCGCGGGGGCCGGGATCGCCGTCTCGGCGTGCGCGCCGTACGCGTTCGCGACATCCCACGTCACCATCCGATCGACGACGAGCTGCTGCGACGACTCGACCTTCGTCGAGAACTCCGCCGTCGCCATCCCCGCCAACCCCTTGGGATCGAACGTGACGCGCGTGCGCGCCGGCACGGGCACCGTCGTGACCACCTCGCTGGTTCCCGAGCGCGCGAACGTCAGCGTGGCGCTCGTCGCCACGTTACCAGGATTCAGCAGCGCCAGCCGCGTGTCGAACATCGCCGACGTCGCGCCCTCGGCCAGGTACCGCGTGTACACGCCGCCGACCTCGAACGTCGCCGTCACCGTCGTCGACGCCGTCAGCGTGACGATGCAATTGCCCGTGCCCGAGCAACCGCCCCCCGACCACCCCATGAAGCCCGAGCCGGCATCGGCCGTCGCGCGCAGCGTGATCGCCGTGCCATGCACGAAGGGCGCGGCGCACAACCCGCCGCAGTTGATGGCCACCGGTGGCGTGAGGCTCGTGACCGTGCCGGTGCCGCTGCCGAGCCGCTGCACGGTGAGCGTCGGCCGTGGCAGGAACGTGAACGCGGCACTGCGTATGGCCGTACCGCCTGGCGCAGTCACCACCACGTCAACAAGCGCAGGCCCGTACGACGGTGTCGTGGCGACGAGCATCGTCGGGCTCGACACAGCCACCGTCGTGGCGGGCTGGGTGCCGAATGCGACACTTGTCAGACCTGCAAAGAAACCCGAGCCCGTGATCGTCACGTTCGTCGAGACCTCGCTGGGTCCGCTCGCTGGTGTCACGGCGGTGATGGTCGGCGCGGGCACGACGCCGCCGATCGCCGCAAGCGCATCCACGCGTCCGTAGCCGTAGACGTTGTTGGGTACCTGGGTCGGCGAGTCGCCGCCGCAGCCCTGCGCTGTCGTCAGGGGCACCGCCGTCTGCAGGAGGCGCGCCTCGATCGCGTCGGGATCCCGCCGCATCGTCGTCGGCGAGGCCGACAACAGGAGCAACGCCGCGCCAGCGACGTGTGGCACAGCCATCGAGTTGCCCGCGTAGGAGGTGTAGCCGCCACCGAGCGTCGACGTGCGGATGCCGACACCTGGCGCGACGACATCGGGCTTTCGACGGCCGCTGCCGTCGATGGTGACCGGCCCGCGTCCGCTGAACGAGGCGATGGCGTCGCTCGAGTTCGTCGCGCCCACGGTGGTGGAGTCATCGTCGATGCCTGGCGGATCGACGATGGACGAACAGGCGCTGCCCTGGTTGCCCGCGCTCGAAACGACAAGAACGCCCGCCGCGCGCAGGTTCTGGATCGCTGCGGTGAACGTCGTGGGCGAGCACAGTTCTGACGGCGGGCACGAGTAGGAGTTGCCGATCACATCCGGGCGTTTGTCGGGATCGGGGTTCGTGCCCGCGAGGGTGGTGGGCGCGAGGAAGAACTGCAGGCATCCGAGGTAGGTCGTCGGGCGCCCCGTGCCGTAGTCCATGTTGCGGCACGCGATCCACGTCGCGCCCGGTGCCACGCCGATGACGTTCGTCGCGCCGTCGCCGCCGACCGCGATGCCCGTCGTAGCCGTGCCGTGGTAGAGGTCGTCGCAGGGAGCCTGCAGGTCGTACCCGCACGGCGAGACCGGGCTGCCGATGGGCGTCTTGACGGCGTCCCACCAGTGGTAGTTGTGATCGACCGTCGCGCCATCCCAGCCCGCGTACTGCGGCTTGAGCGCCGGGTGCTGCCAATCGACGCCCGTGTCGGCGCTGGCGTAGACGAACCCCTGGCCCGTGTGGCCGAGCGCCCACGCTGCGGGCGCGTTGATCTTCGTGATGTTCCACTCGATCGCGTCGGTGGCCGGCAGGATCTCGCGCGACGCCTCGAACCGCGCCGGCGGCTCGAGCGGCACGTGGAAGGACCGGTCGGCATCGAGCGACAGCACGTCGGGCCGGCTCGCCAGCAACGTCACAAGCGTTCGGTCACCACGCACCGCGATGGCGTTGGCGATCCAGAACGACTGGTACTTCACGCCGAGCGCATCGAGCGTGACGACGAGATCGGCCTGCGTGCGCTGCGCCGATGCGCGCCGCGCGTCGTAGACCGCCACGCCCTGCGCGTGACGATCGCGCGTGCGGGCCGCGATCGACGTCGTCTCGGCCTGCGTGCGCAGGACGACGAGGAACGTGGCAGAGCCGGAAGAGTCGAGATCCTCCCAGATGCGGGGATCGACGGTGGCCGCGAGAGACTCACTTGTCAGCGGTGCGGCGAGGAGCAGAGCGGCCAGGCAAACGCGTGCCATGGCAGTCATGGCGCCACTATACGCCCGGGCTCGACCGATGCACAGGTTGGAGCGACATCGACCCGCCGGTGCCGCTACGGCGCTGACGCGTCGCCGTCACGGGTGGCGTCGGTGACGAGAATCAGCCGGCATCGCCATTCGCCTCGGCCGGCAGGTAGACATCGAACGTGGTGCCGGTGCCGAGCGTCGAGGCGCAGTGCACGATGCCGTGGTGTTGCTGGATCACGCGCGAGACCACGGCCAGGCCCAGGCCGGTGCCGGTGCGCTTGGTCGAGAAGAGCGGATCGAAGACGCGTTGCAGGTGCTCGGGTGCAATGCCGCACCCGTCGTCGCAGACCGACACGTGACCGTAGCGGCCGGGCCGGGCCCAGGGGTGGGAGCGGACGAAGTCGGCGCCCAGCACCTGCTCATCGACGCCGATGCGGATACTGCCTTCCGGGCCGATGGCGTCGCGCGCATTGAGCAGCAGGTTGGCCAGCACCTGGTCGATCTGCACCGGATCGGCCTCGACCGATGGCGCGGGCCTGGCGTCATGGCTCACACGCACGTTGCGTGGCAATGCGCCCTTGACGAGCTGAAGCGTGCTGGCGACCCGCTCGTTGAGGTCGACACGCTCGCGCCGCACAGGCTGCGATCGGCCCAGCGACAACAACTGCGTCACCACGTCGCGGGCCTTCCCGATGGCGAACCCGACATCGGTCAAGGCTCGCTGGTCGGTACTGTCGAGGGCCAGTAATTCGACCGACGACTGGATGACGGTGAGGTAGTTGGCCAGGTCGTGAGCCACGCCCGACGCCAGCACGCCCATGAGTTCGACCCGCTGCAGCGTTTGCAGGCGGCGCTCGAGGGCTGCGCGTTCGTCGGCGTCGCGGCGCTGCTGGTCGAGGAGCTGCAGGCGCGAGTAGGCCGAGGCCAGCTGCACCCCAAGCACGGTGAGAAACTC
>JAEUQQ010000152.1 GCA_016789685.1 Acidobacteriota bacterium
CGTTCGGGTAGCCCGCCAGCTCCGGGCTCACCGAGAACGTCATCAGCCGCGTGACCTCGAACCCCGGCGTGGCCGCGGTCAGCCTGGCCAGCGTCCGCACGAGGAGTCCGGCGCCGAACACGAGGCCCAGCGAGAGGGCGACCTGCGCGACCACCAGGCCGGTGCGGATGCGCTGTCCGCCGGCGGCCGTCGCGCCCGCGCCCTCGCGCAGCGCGGGCGTGAGCGACGTCCGCGTCGCCTGCCACGCCGGCAGCACCGCCGACAGCAGCACGCACGACAGCCCGGCGCCCAACGCAAACACGAGCATCCGGCCATCGATGGCTGTCGACATCGCACGCCGCAGGTCGGGGTCTGGCAGCAGGCCCACCAGGAAGGGCAGGGTGATCGCGGCGACCACGAGGCCGGCCCCGGTGCCGAGTAGCGCGAGCAGACCGCCTTCGACGATGAGCTGGCGTACGAGCCGCGCACGCCCGGCGCCGAGCGAGAGACGGACGGCCATCTCGCGCTGCCGGCGCGTGGCACGCACGAACAGCAGGTTCGCCACGTTGAGGCAGGCCACCAGCAGCACGAGCGCCGCCGTCGTCACGAGAATGCGCAGCGGGGTGTCGTTCTGCTCGCGGAAGCCCGACGCCCCAGAGCGGGCGTCGAGCAGTTCCAGCTTCTTGGCCAGGAAGCGCTGACGGAATGTGTCGCTGACATTCGACATCTGCGCGAGTTCGCCGGCGAGGATCTGCGCGTAGAGCACGTTGGCGCTGGCCGTCGCCTGTTCCAGCGTGACGCCGTCGCGCAACCGGGCCACGGCGGTCATCCACAACGCACGCGGGTCGTCGAGCATGTCCCACGTCGGCGTGAGCTGGCGCTTCATGGCCATCGGGACGTAGATCGCGGGGTCACGACCGACCTCGAGGCCAGTGAAGGTCGGCGGGGCGACGCCGACGACCTGCATCGGCAGCGCGTTGACGGTCACCGTCGTGCCGATGACGGCCGCGTCGCCCGCGAAACGGCGCATCCAGTACGCATGCCCCAGGACCACCACCGGGTGTCCCATCGGCGCCTCGTCGTCTGACGGCTGGAACAGCCGGCCGCGTGTGGCCGTGAGGCCGAGCACCGGGAAGTACGTCCCGGTCACCAGCTCCGCATCGACCCGTTCGGGCTGGTCGCCAGCGGCAAGGTGCGCCGGCGCGCTGAAGTAGGCCAGCACGCCCGCGAAGTCGCTCGCCGTGTCGCGGATCGCTTCGTACATCGGGTGCGACATCGGGAACGGTGTTTCCTTGTTGCGCGAGATCATGCCGCGGTTCGTTCCCGGGCCGTGGAGCAGCACCAGTCGGTCGGGCTCCCGCACGGGCAGCGGCCTGACGATCACGCGATCGAACAGCGTGAACAGCGCGGTGTTCGCGCCGATCCCCAGCGCGAAGGTGAGGACGACGATCAGCGTCAGGCCGGGCGCCTGCACGAGGCGCCGGGCGGCGATCCGCACGTCCTGGAGGAGTCCGCCCATCACGCGTACTCCTCGGCCAGGGCCGCGGCCTTCTGCTCGTCGACGATGCGGCCGTCGAAGATGTGGATGGCGCGATCGGCGTAGCGGGCGAAGCGCGGGTCGTGCGTCACCATGCAGATCGTCGCGCCGCCACGGTGCAGTTCCTCGAGCAGCTTCATCACCGCCACGCCGTTCTTCGAGTCGAGGTTGCCGGTCGGCTCGTCGGCGAGCAGTATGGAGGGCTTGCCCACCAGCGCGCGCGCCACGGCGACGCGCTGCTGCTGGCCGCCCGACAACTGGGCCGGAAAGTGCTTGGTCCGGTGCGCCATCGACACGCGCTCGAGCGCCTCGGTGACGTATTGCTTGCGCTCCGCAGCGCCGAGGCCGCGGTAGGTGAGGGGCAACTCGACGTTCTCGTAGACGGTCAGGTCGCCGATCAGGTTGAAACTCTGGAAGATGAACCCGATCTCGCGGTTGCGCACGCGGGCCCGCTCGGCCGCGTTGAGGTTCTCGACCGGCGTCCCGTTGAGGGTGTACTTGCCGCCAGTCGGCGAGTCGAGCAGGCCGAGGATCGACAGCAGCGTCGACTTGCCGCCGCCCGACGGCCCGGCAATCGCAACGAACTCGCCCACCGCGATGTCGAGGTGAATGCCCGACAGGGCATGCGTCTCGACCTCGTCGGCCAGGAAGACCTTCGACACGTCGTTGAGGTGGATCAGCGGAGCCGCGTTCGCCATCGTTCGTCGTCCTTCGTTGTGACCGCCGGCAAGGGCGGTCCGTGCACCCGTTGATGCGTGGCGTGAGGGCCGCCTGGCCCAGCCGCCGTTCCTCGTCGTGCCCTATCGGAGCTTGAGCCGGTCGACGGCGTCCCAGGTCGACGTGTCGGAGAGAATCACGCGATCCCCTTCGCGCAGGCCGCTGCGGACTTCGACCTGGTTGACCGACGCGCGCCCGAGCTGCACGCTCGTCCGCGTGGCCACCTGCGTGGCGGGATCGACGCGGAAGAGCCCCAGCGTCGCGTTCTCGGCGGCCTGCGCGGGACGTCCCACAGACAAGACGTCGCGCAGGCGTTCGAGTTCGATCGTGCCGTCAACCGTCAGGTCGGGACGTGCCCCCCGCGCGAGCGGGCCGGTGAGCGCGATGTCGACGGCCACGGTGCCCGCCTGCACGGCCGGGTCGACGCGCGCCACGCGTCCGTCGACGATGCCGTTGCGCGTGTCGACCTTGCAGGGCAGGCCGATGGTGATGTCCTTGGCCAGTGTTTCGGGCACGCGAATCACCGCCTTGAGCCGTGACGGCTCGGCGACGCGCGCGAGGTTGGTGCCGGGGGTGACGCGCTGCCCGACTTCGACCGGCACCTGCTGCAGCACACCGTCGATGCCGGCGCGCACGCGCAGCGCGTTGACCTGCGCACGCCGGAGGTCGGCCACGGCGCGACGCTGCTCGACCGTCGCACGCGCCACCGCGATCTGTGCGTCGATCGATCCGGTGGTGATGCGCAGGCGCTCCTGTTCAATCGTGCTGCGGCTCTCGAGTTCTTCGGCGGCGGCCTTCGACAGGTTGGCGTTCAGTTCGGCGACGAGGCCGTCCCTGGCGAGTTCGGCTTCGGCGTTCGCGCGCAGCCGCGCCTGGCGGGCCTCCGAGGCCACGCGCGCGGCGCTGGCCTGCTGGTCGAGCCGCGTGGCCTCGATGCGCGCGCGTGCTTCCGCGAGCTGTGCGTCGGCGGCGCGGTACTGCGATTCCGCATCGAGCATCGACAGCTGCAGCTCGTCGTTCGACAACTCGAGGATGATGGTGTCGGCTTTCACCACGGTGCCCGGGTGCACGACGATGCGCTCGACGCGGGCATCCGAGGTCGCGGGAATCCACCGGATGTCTTCGGGGACCAGTGTGCCGATGCCTCGCACGTCGCGGATCAGTTCGCCGCGCTTCACGGTATCGATCCACATCGTGGCGGCGTCGACCGACGGCGCCGCCGGTTCGAGCCGCGACACGGCCACGGCGGCTCCAAGCATGAGCACGATGGCCACGGCTCCGATAGCGAGGCGACGCCGGCGACGCTTGGCCGGCAGGTCAGGGCGCGCGATATCCATGCCCCTGGCCGGGACCAACCTCCGTGCCACGCCGGCTGAACGCAGCTAACACGTGTCAAGTCAGCGGTTTATGTGTCGTCTGTGGGGTGAGAGTGGGACGACGGGTGTCCGATTCCGAACACCGCGTCCCGCGCGCGAACAGGGCCTGCCCTGAGCGAGCCCTGGGGTTACGCGAGCCGAAGGGCCCGCCCTGAGCGAGCCCAGAGATCACGCGAGCCGAAGGGCCTGCCCTGAGCGAGCCCTGGGGTTACGCGAGCCGAAGGGCCGCGATGACGTCAGAACGCGTGATGATGAAGGTCGCGTCGGTCTTGAAGTCGCGCACCAGCACGGCTGGGCTCTCGGGCGTCAGCATCGCGGCCAGCGCATCGACCGACGTCGAGATGTCGACGAAGGGGAAGGCCGGCTCCATGATGGCGCCCACCTCGGCATCGCGGACCTTGGGGTCGCGCACCATGGCGGCGAACAGCCGCGCCTCGCTGATGGCGCCGACCACGCGGCCGCCGTCGGTGACGGGGATCTGCGACACGTCGTGGCCGCTCATCAACTGCCACGCGGTGCCCACGGGGTCGTTGACGGTCACCGTGATGAGGGCGCTCGGTTCGCGCCCGGCCACCAGGTCGCGCGCCGTGAGGCCCGAGCGGTCCACGTAGCCCTTCTCGCGCATCCAGTCGTCGTTGTACATCTTCCCGAGATACCGTGAGCCGTGGTCGTGGAAGATGACCACGATCACGTCGTCGGCGGTGAAGCGGTCGCGGAGCTGGACGAGGCCGGCCATCGCCGATCCGGCCGAGTTGCCGGCGAAGATGCCCTCTTCGCGGGCGATGCGGCGCGTCATCAGCGCCGCGTCCTTGTCGGTGACCTTCTCGAAGTGATCGATCACCGCGAAGTCGACGTTCTCTGGCAGGAAATCCTCGCCGATGCCTTCCGTCACGTACGGGTAGATCTCGTTCTTGTCGAAGACCCCCGTCTCCTTGTACTTCTTGAAGACGGAGCCGTAGGTGTCGATGCCCCACACCTTGATGGCCGGGTTGCGTTCCTTGAGGTACTTGCCGGTACCCGAGATCGTGCCGCCCGTGCCGACGCCCACCACGAGGTGCGTGATGCGACCGTCGGTCTGGTCCCAGATTTCGGGCCCTGTCTGCTCGTAGTGCGCCAGCGCGTTCGACGGGTTGTCGTACTGGTTGGCCTTCCAGCTGTTGGGCACCTCGCGCTCGAGTCGCGACGACACCGAGTAGTACGACCGGGGATCCTCGGGATCGACGTTCGTCGGGCAGACGATTACCTCGGCACCGAACGCCCGGAGCGCGTCGGCCTTCTCCTTCGACTGCTTGTCGGTGGTCGTGAAGATGCACCGGTAGCCCTTCACGATGGCGGCAATCGCGAGCCCCATGCCGGTGTTGCCCGACGTGCCCTCGATGATGGTGCCGCCGGGCCTGAGCCGGCCGTCGCGCTCGGCGTCCTCGATCATCTTGATGGCCATGCGGTCCTTGATCGAGTTGCCCGGGTTGAAGGTCTCGATCTTGGCGAGCACCAGGCCGGGAACGACGCCCTTCGTGAGGCGGTTGATGCGGACGAGGGGCGTCTGGCCGATGGCGTCGAGGATGTTCGCGCAGATCTTCATGGAGCCCAGATTGTACACGCCGGCCCCCTGGGCGGCAGCGGCGGTTCGTGCGGCGAGGCCTGACCGCGGTGGACCGACGGCCCGGCGACTTACGGCCCGTCGACGACTTCGACGTCGACGATGTGGTAGTTGGTGTCGCCGAAACACGACGTGGGGATGCCCGGATGGTAGTTGTAGGTGAGGGCCATCCGGCGGCCCATCGCGGCTTCGACCCGGCGGGCCACGGCCTCGTCGCGCACCGTGAAGACGAAGATCTCGGCGGGCTGGCCGGGCAGGTTCACCATCGCCAGTTCGCCCTCCCACGTCTTGCAGACCCAGCCCTTGCGCGAGAACTTCTGCACGTAGCCGGCCCGCTTGCCGTCTGAATAGACGTACTGCAGCGCCGCCCACGTGTAGAGGCCGAGGCCGACGGCCGCGATCACCAGCAGCACCGCGAGGCCGCGCCCGAGCCTGGCCCCCAACGACCGGCGAGGCGGGCGGGTGGACGAATCGGTCGCGGGCGTCGTCTGCGGGATGTCAGTCACGGCGCCTGATTGTAGCGCCGAGGTGCGGCGGCGTCGACGCCGCCCGCCGCCCCGCACCGGTCAGCGGTTGCGAAGGAACGTCGCGACGTCGGCGAAGAAGGGCCGCAACACCGCGGTGACATCGGGTGGCAGTGCCGACTCGTCGAGGGCGCGATCCATGAGCGCGACCCAGCGGTCGCGCAGGGCCTCGTCGATGGCGTAGGGCGCGTGACGCATCCGCAGGCGCGGGTGGCCACGCTGCTCGACGTAACGCTGGGGGCCGCCGAAGCGGAAGACGAGGAAGTCGCGCAGCCGGGTCTCGGCCCCCGCGAGGTCGTCTGGCGGATACAGCGGTCCGAGCAGGTCGTCGCCAGGGACCTGCGCGTAGAACGCACGCACGAGCCGCGTGAAACCGTCGTCGCCGATGCGGGCGAACACCTGATCGTCGGGAAGCGTCATGGTCACGCGCGCCTCAGTGCCAGTCGGTGTGCGGGGCCTTGTTCTCGACGAACCAGCCCCACAGCAGGCCGCGGTAATGCTGCCAGCGCATGCCGCGCCGCTGGTAGAACGGCAGCAGCGCCCGCTGCAGCGCGGGCAGCCGGTAGTACGGCACGCCCGGGAAGTAGTGGTGCTCGAGGTGCAGGTTCGAGTTCAGGAACACCAGGTTCCAGAACCAGTGGCTGCGCAGCAGCGAGCCCCACTTGGCCGGATCGGTCGGGTCGATGTCGTAGTGCTGCCCGAGCCGGTTGAGCGTGAAGGCGATGGGGAAGACGAAGAACACCGGGACGACGTGCGCCCGCAGGGCGGCGGCGAACCCGAACACCCCCCAGATGCTCGCCATCACGGTGAGATGCGCGGCCATCGACAGCAACCGCTCGCGCCTGATGCGTGCCTGCACGTCGGCAGGGTACGTGGAGGACTCGGCCCGGGCGGCGCGGAAGTAGATCGGGAAGAGCGCCGGCGTCATGTACAGCGCCTTGACGAGGCGCCAGTTGGTCTTCGGCGACAGGTGATGCCGCTTCGGATCGTGCTCGTCCGACCCGAGTTCCGCGTGGTGGTCGAGATGCCAGCGGGTGAACTGCGTGGGCGAGATGCCCGACGGAATCGCGTAGAGAAACCCGAGGAGGCGATCGGCGCGCGGACGATGCCGCTGGAAGATCGTGCTGTGCACGACTTCGTGGAGCAGCACGGTGAAGTTGAAGACGGTGAATCCCTGTACGACGGCCAGCGGCAACCAGACCCAGGGCGTCTCGACGGTGATGAGGCCCCAGGTGCAGGCGGCGAGCAGCAGGAACTGCCGCGCCGTGCCCACGAAGTGGCGGGCTGCCGTCCGGCGGTGGAGCGCCTTGAGCGTCTCGCGCGGGATCGCGCGGGCGAGGTCGGCCTTCAGCTGGTGGGCGTGCTGGGCGTAGTAGTGCGTCGAGGCCACGGGCCGGTCTTCCGAAACGAATACGCAACCGTGAGACGCCGCAGTGCGGCGAGGCGATCCGGGAATCAGCAGAGTAGCACGGCAGGCCGCGCCGCCATGCGGCACGGCCCGCAATCATTCTTGAGCCGGATGCTGGCCTGTGGTATACCGCTTGGCCAGCCGTTCAAGCCAACACGGTCGGCTCGCGCGCGAGGACCTCGTTCGTCCTGCGCGAGGAGCGGATCGCACACGTACACTTCGAGGCCCGCGCTATGCGCACACGCACGTACTCCCTCGCAGGACTGCTGCTGTTGTCAGCCACGCTGGCGGCGGCGCAGCCTGCGCCCGCGCCCCAGGATCCCCCCGCTCCCCAGGCACAGCCGCCCACCGAAGAGCAGCCACCGGTCTACGAGGAACAGGTCGTGGTCACCGCGACGCGCACCGAGCAGAAGCTCGTGAATGCGCCGGCGACGGTGTCGCTGATCTCGAGCCAGACGATCGCGAATGCGCCGGCGCAGACCTACGCCGACCTGCTGCGGTCGGTGCCCGGCATGAACGTGACGCAGACCTCGGCGCGCGACATCAACATCACGGGACGCGGCGCGTCGTCGACGCTGTCGACCTCGCAGCTCGCGCTGATGGACGGCCGCAGCCTCTACCAGGATTTCTTCGGCTTCGTCGCATGGGACTTCCTGCCGGTGAACCTGAACGAGATCAAGCAGATCGAGGTCATCCGCGGCCCGGCGTCGGCCGTGTGGGGCGCGAGCGCGATGTCTGGCGTGATCAACGTGATCACGAAGTCGCCGCGCGAGATCGCGGGCGGGTCGTTCAGCATGAGCGCCGGCACGTTCGCTCGCGACACGAACGGGTCGGGCGAGAAGGCGGGCGCGATGTTCTCGATCGCCGGGTCGTGGGCGCAGGCGGTCAACGACCGCTGGGCCTACAAGGTCTCCGGGGGCGGATCGACGCAGGACGCCTTCGCGCGCCCGACCGGGACCATTCCGAACAGCTTCAACACGCCGTACCCGGCGTTCAAGAACCAGGGCACGACGCAGCCGAAGTTCGACCTGCGCGTCGACTACGACCATCCCGATGGGCGACAGAAGGTCGTGTTCGGCGGCGGCGTCGCCGGTACCGAAGGCCTGATCCACACGGGCATCGGCCCGTTCGACATGCAGAGCGGTACGACGATGGCCTACGCCAAGGTCAACTACAGCCGGGGCCCGCTGAAGCTGAACTTCTTCACGAACGTCCTCGACGGCGAGGCCAACAACCTCCTCGCGTTCGACATCAACGGGAACCCGATCAAGTTCATCTTCAAGAACAAGACGTACGACTTCGAGTTCGGCAACGTCGTCACGATCGGCACGCGGAACGTCATCAGCTATGGCGGCAACTACCGTCGGAACAACTTCGATCTGTCGCTCGCCCCGCGGCAGAACGACCGCAACGAAGGCGGGTTCTACATCCAGGACGAGATCTTCCTGAGCGAGCAGTTCCGGTGGATCGTCGGCGGCCGCGTCGACAAGTTCGACTCGGTCGAGGACTGGGTGTTCTCGCCCCGCACGACGCTCATGTTCAAGCCAGCGGCCGACCACACCTTCCGCGCCTCGGTCAATCGGGCGTTCCGCGCGCCGTCGCTCGTCAACAACTACCTCGACACGGCCATCGTCAACCAGCTGAACCTGGGTCTCATCAACCCGCTGCTCAACGGCGTCAACTACAACGTCCCGGTGGCGGCCGTCGGCAACGACGCGCTCAAGCAGGAGGAGATGACGGCCTACGAGATCGGCTATTCGGGGGTGATCGCGAAGCGGGCCACGATTTCGGCCGCGGTCTACTACAACATCGTCAAGAACCCGATCTTCTTCCGCCAGGTCGCCTCGTACCGGGCCTCGGCGCCGCCGCCGCGCTGGCCGCTCCCGCCAGCCGTGCTGGAACTGCTCATCCTCGGCAACGCGTTCGGCCCTGGCGCCGGCCTGCCGTCGGTGTTCAGCTACGAGAACCTCGGCAAGCAGAAGGACAAGGGCCTGGAACTGGGCATCGACGTCCTCCTCACCCGGAACACGTCGGTGTTTGCCAACTACTCCTACCAGGCCGAGCCCGAGACCGAGGGGTTCCCGCTGACCGAGACGAACCTGCCGCCGACCAACCGCTTCAACGCCGGCATCAACTACGGCGGCGACCTGCTCGTTGGCTCCTTGACCGTCAACTACCAGGACGAGGCCTTCTGGCAGGACGTACTCGACGCGCGCTACAACGGCACGACCGACGCGATGACCATCGCCAACGCCTCGGTCGGCATCAAGTGGCGCGGTGACAAGTTCGTCACGTCGGTGAAGGTCAACAACCTGTTCAACGAAGACGCGCAGTACCACATCTTCGGCGACATCATCAAGCGACAGATCGTCGGAGAACTCCGCGTCCAGTTCTAGATCGAGCGGCGGCACCAGCCGCCACAGATCATGTCGGGAGAGGCGACGGGGCGCAGGCAACTGCGCCCCGTCGTCTGTACGTCGCGTCGCCGGGCGCACCGCCATCGAGCGGTGAGTTCTCGCGAGCGCCACACCGGTGCCGGCCTCGAGGTCGTCGGGCGGCGAACGATCGGTGATAGTGTCGGGACGTGAGCACTCCGATGCCCGCCGTCGTGGCTGGCGCCGTGGAGCCGGGCGACCACGCGCCATGTCACTGAGCACGGCCCGTCGCGCGCGCGTGCGGAGCCAACCGCGTCGCTTCCGCCAGCGCAACGTGCCCCGCGCGTGGCGTCACCGGCTCGCCCCCGGGGAGTCGCGCACTCGCCGGCCACGCGGCTTACCGGGCCTGTGGACACGGACGCGCCGCGTGCTGTTCGCGTGGTGGCTGTGGGCCGCCCCGGCTATCTGGGCGGCGGCCACCGACCGGTGGCTCCTCGCGGGCATCGCGGCCGTGCTCGCCGTCGTGGTGCACCTCGCGACGCCGCAGGAGCGGCCACCCATCTATGGCCTCGACCACCGCATGCCGGTCGGGTCGGAGTCGTTCATCGACAGCATCGAGGGCGCGACCGGGACCCCGTTCGTTGGCGGTAACCGGATCGGCGTGCTCAACAACGGCGACGAGTTCTACCCGGCGATGCTCGACGCCATCCGCGCGGCCGAGCGGTCGGTGACGATCGAGGCGTACATCTACTGGGCCGGCGACATCGGCCTGGTGTTCGCGCACGCGCTGGCCGAGCGGGCGCGCGCCGGCGTCTCGGTGAAGATCCTGCTCGATGCCGTCGGTTCCGCGACGATCGGGACCGACATCCTCGAGGTGCTCGAGTCGGGCGGGTGCCAGTTGGCCTGGTTCCACCCCATTCACTGGTACACGCTGCGGCGCTTCAACTACCGGACGCATCGCAAGACCCTGCTCGTCGATGGCCGCGTCGGCTTCACCGGCGGAGCAGGCATCGCCGACCACTGGTGCGGCCACGCGCAGGACGCCGACCACTGGCGTGACGTGCAGGTGCGAATCGAAGGCCCGGGCGTCGTGCCGCTGCAGACGGGCTTCGTGGCGAACTGGCTCGAGACGACGGGCGAACTCGTCACCGGTCCCGCCTTCTTTCCGGCGACGCCGCCGGTGGGCGATGTCGTGGCGCAGACGGTGATGAGTTCGCCATCGACCGGGTCATCGGCGGTGCGCACGCTGTACCTGCTGTCGATCGTGTGCGCGCGGCGGAGCATCCAGATCGCCAACCCGTATTTCGTACCCGACGGCGCGGCCGTGGACGCCCTCGTCGACGCGCGCCGCCGCGGCGTGCGGGTGCAGGTGCTGGTGTCGGGCATCAGGAACGACAACTGGCTCGCCCGGCAGAACAGCGTACGGCTGTTCGGGCGGCTGCTCGAGGCCGGCATCGAGATCATCGAGTACAACCGGACCATGCTGCATCACAAGACGATGGTGGTCGATGGCCTCTGGGCCACGATCGGCACGACCAACTTCGACAACCGGTCGTTCGCGTTCAATGAAGAGAGCAACATCACCTTCGTGGATCGCGCGTTGATCACGCGATTGACGACGATCTTCGACGACGACGTGGCGCACGGCGAGCGGGTGACACTCGATCGGTGGCTCGCCCGGGGGCGCTTGGTGCAGGCGCAGGAACTCGTCGCGTCACTACTGCAGGACCAGGTGTGATGAGCGCGCCACGCGTCCACACGTACCCCGTGCGTGTGGCGACCTACAACGTGCACCGGTGCCGTGGCCTCGATCAGCGCACGATGCCGGAGCGTATCGGCGCGGTCGTGGCCGGGCTCGAGGCCGATATCGTCGCCCTGCAGGAGGTGCTCGGCCCGGGCGTGAGCGGCAGTGACGGGCACGTCGCAACGATCGCCGACGTGGCAGGGATGCAGTGGGTGATGGCGCCGACGCGGCATCTGCGCGGCCACCTGTACGGCAACGTGGTGCTGTCGAAGCATCCGATTTGCGATCACGCGCGGTACGAACTGCCCAGCCAGCGCCGCGAACCGAGGTGCTGCCAGCGCGTGGACGTCGAGATCGCGGGCCATCCGCTTCACTTCTTCAACGTCCATCTCGGCACGGGCCTGATCGAACGCCGCCGGCAGGCGGTTCACCTGGCCAACATCCTCGACGACTTCGAGGAGCCCGGCCCCCTGATCATGCTCGGTGACTTCAACGAGTGGACGCGCGGCCCGGCCACCCGGGTGCTGACCGAGCGCCTCGACAGCCTCGACCTGACGAAGCACCTGCGCCGCCGCCGCACGTACCCCGGCCTGCTGCCGATGCTGCACCTCGACCACATCTACCACCGGGGCAGTATCGAAGTGGCGTCGGTCGCCCTCCCACGCACCCGTCGCACGTTGGTGGCCTCGGACCACCTCCCGCTGGTGGCGGCGCTGCGCGTGCAGGTCAAGGCCGGAGGGCTGCGCGCGGCGGGGGACTGACCGTGGTCGACCGCGCGGCGCGTACAGGCTCAAACCCGAGGGCTTCGCGCGGCGGGAACTGACGGTGGTCGGCCGCGCTGCGCGTACAGGCTCAAACCCTCCCCTACATGTTCCACCAGTGCGCGACCTTGACCAGGAACACGTTCCGGCCAGGGGCCGAAAAGATGTCGCCGACGTTGCGGCCGAGCGAGTAGTCGCTGCGTTCGTCGGACCGCTCGCGCCCCTGCTGCCACACCACGTAGAGCGTCGAGCCGGGGCGGTACTCCCAGCGCAGCACGTTCGTCGTGCGGAACGACGTGTAGCGGAAGTCGGGATTGCCACCGTAGGCGAAGGCGGCGAACCGCTGGTCGTAGGGCGCCCGGCCGCTCGCGAGTTCCTTGAAGCTCGTGTAGCGGCCCGATGAGGTGAACGGCTCCGCGTAGACCTGCAGCGACAGGCGTGGGCTCATCGTGTAGTTCACCCGCATCGTCATGCCCAGCGTCGTCTGGTCGATCCGGCCGAACACGTAGTGCGTCCGGGTCGTGTCGACCGCCTCGACCCACTGCTGCGCGTTGCGGTTCTTGCGGTAGCTCAGCCCGGGGCTTACGGTAAGGGCCGACGTCGGGCGGAACGTGATGCGCGGGCTCGCCTCGAGGTCGCGTGAGCCCTGGCGGTCGGTGCCGACGAACGCGTTCCAGTTGAAGACCACGGGCTTGCGGTCGTCGGTGTCGAGGTAGTGCCAGTTGCCGATCCGGCCGTTGCGCATGCCACCAGGGCCGCCGCGCGTCAGGCGATCGTCGAAACTGGCGCCGTTGACGTTGAGGCCCGAGCCCAGGCGCCAGTTGTTCGCGAACCACACGTGCGCGTTGATGTTGCCACCGCTGAAGAGGCGGTCGCCGTCGAAGTTGTAGCCGCTCCACTGGTTGAAGTTGATGCGGAAGTTCCGCTTGACGCGGTTGGGGCGGTCGAAGCGCACCTGCACCCAGTTGGACTGCGAGATCTCGTCGGCGCGCGACATGAACCCGAGGTCGTTGATCTCGAAGCCGGGCGACTTGTACTCCCAGTTCGTCTGGAAGCGCACGCGTTCGCCGCCGTGCTTCGAGAACCCCAGTTGCCCGGCGTGGCCGCGCAGGCTGGTCCGCGTGTCGTCGAACTCGACGTGGGCGGCATCCGGGCGCTGGAAGCTGTGACGATTCGACTGCTGCAGGCCCGCGATCGCCGCGGCGTCGCCCTGCACGCGGCTCCCGGCGAGATACCCGCTGAGCCGGTAGCGCCGCGACAGTCGCCAGTCGAAGTCCACGCCGCCCGTGTAGGCGCTGCCGGCGACCAGTGGGCGCATCGCCTCGTCGAGGTTGCGGTTCGTGGCCGTGAGCATGACGCCGACCTTCGACTGGTTGGCAAACTCGCGGTTGGCGCGCAGCACCGAGTAGCTCGTGAACGGCTCGACGGTCTGATTGAACCGCTGGTCGCCCAGCGCCACCGACGCCTCTTCGCGCTGCGTCAGGGCGTTCATCGCCCCGACCGAGAACGCGCCGATGCGCCCCGTGACCTTCGTCGCGCCCAGGATGGTCGACTGCGCAGGCGCCGACACGGTGGCCGCATCGTTGTCAACGTACCCCTGCGGCACGCGCCCGATACGCCTCGTGTAGAACAGGCCCGTGCACTCGCCGTCGTTGCAGTCGAGATCGAAACGCAGTGTGCCCGTGCCCTCCAGGAAGAACGGGCGGCGCTCGGGAAAGAACGTCTCGAAGGCCGACAGGTTGACGACCGCCGGGTCGGCTTCCACCTGTCCGAAATCGGGGTTCACGGTGGCCGTCAGGGTCAGGCCCGGACTCAGCGCGTACTTCACGTCGAGACCGAGCGCCGCGTTCGGATCGCGCCGGTCGACGAACGTGTTGACCGCGGTCGACGGATTCGTCGTGAGGTCGGCGACGACGTAGGGCTGGATCTCGAGGCGGCGGGGCGAGCGGCCCGGCCGGAGGTTGGTGAGTTCGCCGAACTGCGAGACGAATCCCGCGCGGCTCCTGGCGACGAGGGGCCAGGCGCTCAGTTCGTTGAGGTGCTGCACCTGCCTGAAGACCGCAAAGCCGACACGCCCGTCGTGCATGGGCGAGAAGCGCAGCTGCGAGAACGGGATCCGGAACTCGGCCTCCCAGCCCCCCGCGGTGACCGCTGCGGCCACATCCCACACGGCATCCCAGCCCTCGTCTTCGTCACCGTCGTTGAAGTAGTACTTGTCCTGCTTCACCCCCACGGGGTTGACCGCGAACTCGTACGCCGTCCGCTTGTCGTGGAACGAGTCGATGACCACGCGGATCCAGTCGGAGGGCGAGCGCGAGTCACGTCGCGTCAGGTGGCCGACGATCTTCGACGGATCCGGGTCGATCGCGCGCACGCCGACATACATGGCCGATGCGTCGAACACGACGCGCACTTCGGTCTGGACCGTCGCGTCGGCGCCTTCCTGGGGATCGCGCTGCTTGAATCCCGACAGTGGCAGGGCTTTCTGCCACACCGCGTCGTCGAGGCGGCCATCCACGCTGATCTCCACTTCGTCCCCGCCATCGACGGCGTCGATCGCGACGGGTGAAGGCGCAGGGCCGTTCGACGGCGGCGCTGCCGCGGCGATTCCTGCAAAAACGGCTAGAAAAAGCGCGATGGCGAGCAGGGGTCGGCTGGTCACGAGGGCCTTAGACGGGGGGGCGGCCAGAAAAGTTGTCGTAGACTGAATCGGTTGTGCCGACGACTCGGTTCGGCTCAGGAAGCCCTGCTCGCTGCGCATGCCAACGATTACCGTGAGCCCACTCGAACGTTACCTGCACGGGCACCGCCACACCGACTGGCTCGTGGCGCTGTCTGACCTGCGTGCCGTCATGCACGAGGTGGATCAACGGGCGACGCGCATCTGGTGCTATCAGTGGCCGGTCGACGTCGCACGTGCGCTGGCCGCGGCGCCAGACCGCGACGCCGCTGTGCGTGCGATGTGGCTGCAGGGGCGGTTCGATCTCGCCGAGCAGGTCGATACGTCGCACGCCTTCCTCTACGGTCACCGGTTCTGGTCGCTCGTGAAGCAGACAGTCACCGAGGTGGCGGTGTCGGGCGACGAGGTGCCGGCGACGGGCCTGCACGAACTCGTGCGGCGCATGGCCGACAACGCGGCCGCCCGTGCCCGGATGGACGTGTCGCTGCTGGTTGGCATCACGGCCGTGGCCCTGATGACGCTGCAGCACGTCGGGCTCGAGGCGTTCCGCAAGACGCGCGGCCAGACCACCGCGCCGCGCGGGTTGCTCGCCAGTGCGCCCGATCAGATCGTCGGCGCGCGCGAGCGCGACGACGCGCAGGGACTGTTTGGCTTCCTCCGCGGCATCAAGACGCGCTTCACGGTGCGCTTCGACGAGGGGCGTGACGAGGCCTGCTTCCCGATCTTCAGCGGGCAGCACATCACGACGGCTGCGCTCGCCGACCGCCGCGACTACACGGCCTCAGATGCGCGATGCCACGAGGGCCCCATCCCGGTGCAATGCCGTGCGGCCTCGTGCGGGACGTGCTGGGTCGGCGTGCTGGGGGGCAACGGCAAGGTGTCGGCCGCGTCAGCCGCCGAACTGTCGCGCCTGCGCGAGTTCGGCTACATCGACACAGGCGACGAGCGTCCCGTGATCCGCCTGGCCTGCCAGGTGCAGGCGTACGGCAACGTCACGCTCGTGATCCCGCCGTGGAACGGCATCGTCGGCCCGTACCTGTCGCGCGAGCTTGCGTCGCCGCTGGCGCCGCGCTGATCACGCCACCGGCGGCGCGTCGATCGCGCGGCGCACCGCGTCGAAGTCGTTCGGGATTTCTACGGGACGATTGACGTGCCGTGAGGCAATCCCCAACGTCGACTCGTGATACCGCAGCTTGAAGTCGGTGAACTTCAGGCCGTTGGCCGTCGAGATCACCACGACGCGCTCGGTCGGCGCGATTTCCTGGCGCTCCGCGAGCTTGATCAGCACCGCAAGCGCCACGCCGGTGTGCGGGCAGTTGAACATGCCCGTCCGGTCGGCGCGCGCGGCCGCGTTGGCGAGTTCCTCCTCGGTGGCCTGCTCGACGATGCCGTTGAAGCGTGTCAGCGTCGCGATCGCCTTCCGCACCGAGACGGGATTGCCGATCTGGATGGCCGATGCCAGCGTGGGCTCGGCCGTGACCGGTTCGAAGGTCCAGTTGTTGCGATAGGCCAGGTAGAGGGGATTGGCCTTGGCGGCCTGCGCGACGACGATGCGGGGGCGACGCGTGATGAGACCGAGCGCGTGCATCATGTCGAAGCCCGCGCCGAGCGCGCTCACGTTGCCCAGGTTGCCGCCCGGGATGATCACGACGTCGGGGACGGCCCAGTCGAATTGCTGCGCGACTTCGATCGCGACCGTCTTCTGGCCCTCGACGCGCAGGCTGTTCATCGAGTTGGCAAGGTAGACACCCTCGTCTTCCGACAGGCGTTGCACCAGGCGCATGCAGCCGTCGAAGTCGGTGTCGACCGACAGGACGAGCGCGCCGTTGGCGAGCGGCTGGAGCAGTTGCGCCGTCGAGACCTTGCCGCGCGGCAGGATGACAATCGTCGGGATGCCCGCAGCGGCCCCGTACGCGGCCAACGACGCCGAGGTGTCGCCCGTCGAGGCGCAGGCCACGGCGCGTACGTTGCGGCCGTCGGCAATCATCTGGCGCACCGTCGACACGAGCACGGTCATGCCAAGGTCCTTGAACGACCCCGTGTGCTCGTTGCCGCACATCTTCACCCACAGATCCTCGAGGCCGATCTGCCGGCCGAAGCGCTCGGCCCAGAACATGTTGGTGCCGCCTTCGTCCATCGACACCACGTTCTCTTCACGCACGTGGGGCGCGACCCACTCCTTCTTGCCCCACACGGCCGACCCGTACGGCCACGTCGTGCGCTTGTAGCGATCGTCGAACAGCCGCATCCAGGCGGCGGGCGACCGGTCGCGGAGCGCGTCGAGGTCGTGCGCGACTTCGAGCAGGTCGTGGCAGGTGGGGCACCGGTAGAGTGGCCGGTCGAGGGGATGTTCACCGGGGCAGCCGGCGATGCAGCGGAACCACGCGCGAAATGCCATAACGCGACATTCTTGCACGCCCGCGCTGCCGCGGCGCACTCGCCCGGGCCGGCCAGCCAGGTGCCCAAAGTGCGTCGCCGATCACGAAACCGTGATCTGCATGTCGCCCCCGCGCGCGGTGTGCGCGCGAGATCGGCCACCTTTGGGCCGAAATCGGCCCACGCGTGGCTGTCATCGGCCCGACAGGATCTGGATCCAGCCTTGCACCCCGGTCTGGCGGACAAGGTGATCGTCCAGGCGTTCCTTCGCGCCCGGACACCCGACAATGGCCACGCCTGCCGACCTCCCGAACCCCGGGACTCCCGACCCGAGCGTCGTGTCTTTCGACGACGGACTCGGGGTGCGTCGCATCGAACGCGACGAGGCCACCGGCGACGTCGTCGAGAAGTTATACGTCTCGCTGAGCATCTCGAAACACGCCGCGACCCTGCGGGAGCGCGCCACGCGTCTGGCGAACTTCCGGCATCCGCGCTACCCGCGGGTTCGCGGCGTCGACGTATCTGACGACGGCAAGAGCGTCGCCGTCATCTGTGATCCGGTCGAAGGCGTGCGTCTCAGCGACGTGATCGCCCAGTCCGAGAAGGGCAGGCTGGGGATCGACGTCCACGCGGCCCTGCAGGTTGGGCGCGAGGTCCTTCCGGCCCTGGCGACGCTGCACGGCTCGCGCGACGTGACGCATGGGTGCGTCGCCGCCGAGCGACTGGTCCTGACCAGGATCGGGCGCGTGGTGGTGACCGACCACACCATCGGCGCGGCCATCGAGAAGCTGCAGTACCCGCGCCCGCGCCTGTGGAAGGACTACCGCATCGCCATGCCCCCCGTGGCGGGCGTGCCGCGCTTCGACACGCGCGCCGATGTCGCCCAGGTGGCGGTCGTCATCCTCGAACTCATCCTCGGGCGGCGCCTGAGCCACCTCGAGTTCCCCGAGGCCCTCAAGAAGCTGGTCGCCTCGGTCACCGAGCGGCTGGGGTCACACGCGCAGCGCCCGATGTCGGCGTCCCTGCGCGCCTGGTTCGAGCAGGCGCTGCCCGTGGATGCCCGAAAGCCGCTCGGCACCGCCCTCGACGCGCAACTCGCGCTCGAAGACGCCATCAAGCGCGAACGTGCGTACGCGCCTGACCCCGGAACGCTGCGCCACCTCGCGACACGCGCCATCGAACTGGTGCCAGTCCGGACGCTCGTCGTCGAACCGAACGCCCCGGCCGCGCCGGCGCCGTTGCGCGTGGTGTCGACCGATGCCGCCGCGGCTCCGGCCAGGCGGAAGACCCCGGCGCGCAAGCCGGCTGCGCCCCGCCCGACGCCCGAGGAAGAAGAGGCCGACGAGATCGCGTTCCTCGAGCGCGAACTCGCCCGGCTGGCCGCCGAGGAGCAGGCGACGCCGGCGGCCGTCGCGCCAGCAGCCGCGCCGCTGCCCGTGCCGGCGCCCGTACCCCTGGCCGACCCGCTGGCCGATCCCCTCACGTTTGGCAGTCTCGACGGCGAGGCCGTCATCGAGGTCATCTCCGAGACGCCGCGCTTCGTCGCCTCGGCGTCGGCGCCCGAACCGCGCGTCGCGTTTGAGGGCCTCGCGTCCGAACCGGTCGTCGAACTCGACATCCCGGTGACGCTCGACGACGAGCCCGCGTGGGCGCTCACGCCCTGTGAGCCTTCCCGGATGGCCGCCGTCGATGCCGACGCGGCAGACGTGACGTTCATTGATCGCGACACGTTGTGGCTCGACTTCGGCACGATGCACGTGTCGCGACAGGTGGCCGCCCAGGCGGTGGGGCAGGCGACGGCACTCGGCCTTGCCGCTCCCGCGCGCGCTCGGTCGGTGGCGCACATGGTCGCCGGCGCCACGGCCCCCGTGTCGATCGCGGCGTGCACCACGCTGGGCGTGATTGCCGGCGCCGCCAGGCGCTACCGCGACTTCGTGCCCGCAGATGCGCCGTTCGTGCGGGCGCGCGACCTGGCCGCCCCGTCGGCGCCGTGGATGCTCGCGGCTCGCAGCGTGCTGGGCAACGTCGCGGCCCTCGCCGCCGCCCCCGTTGCGGCGGCCAGGCCACGCGTCACGCGGCTCGCGCGCGCCCTGACCGTGCTGCCGTTCGTACCCGCCGTGTGGCGTCGTCACACGCCCGCCGTGGCCGCGCTCGCCGCCGACACGCTGGTCAGTGCGAGTGCTGCGGCCCTGGCAGATGTGCGGCCCGGTGATGTCATCGACTTCCGCATGCTCGAAGGCGATGCCGCAGACCGGTTTGCCCGCGCCGCTGTCGTCCTGACGAGTGACGCGTTCCGCACCCTGGCGATGCCCGTCGACGCGCCGTCGGCCAGCATTGAGACGCAGACGGTCGCGGCTGACGCCCTCGCTGCCGTCGACGCCGAGCCCGTGGTTGCCGTGCAGGTCACCCTGGTCGACGAGGTCGCGGCCGATGAGGAGCCCGTCGTCGCCGCGGCTGCCGTCGACGTCCTCATCGACGAGACCACGACCGACGTGGTGGCGTCTGAACAGACCGCTCAGGTGCTCGACGTGCCCGCGGTCGCGACCGCCGACGCGCCCGCGATCACGCTCGATGTCGAGGCGTACGGCGCGGCGGACACCGCCGAAGCGCCTGTGCAGGTCACCGAGTTGGCGAGTGCGATCGACCGCGACGCGTCGCTGACCGGGCAGGACCCTGCTGCCGACGCTCTCGTCGGCCTCGCGCCTGCTTCGGCAGACGCGTCGTCATCGCCCGCCCTCGTCGAGAGCGAGCCGGTGACCGACGAGGCTGTCGCGTGCACCGCGAGCACGCCCGCAGCCGACGAGCAGGTCATCGACCTCGAGGTCGTCGGCTCCACCTGGCCGATGGCCGATGCGGCGAGCGGGGCCGATGCCTGCATCGACCTGACGATGGTCGTCGATGACGTCGAGCGCGACGAACTCAACGACGTACTGTTGTCGCTGCAGCCGCAGGTGCCTGCGACGTTCGTCGAGGCCGAGGCCGCGCCGGCACCCCAGGCGCCACAGGCCGCCGAGGCGCTCGCCGTCGACGAGTCAGATGCCGAGATCGCCGCGCTGCTTCGCGAACTCGAGGCGCTCGAGGCGGCAGAGGCGGCGGAGTCGGCGCGCGCGCGTCAGGACGCGGCCCTTGCACGGGCCGCTGCGACACAGGCTGCCCTGGACCCCGTTGTTGCGCCTACACCCGCGCCCGCGGTCGTCGAGGCGCAGCAGCCGCTCGATGGCGAGCCGCGCGAGGCTGCCGACGAACCAGTCGCGGCCGCGCCGCCGGTCATTGTCGCCCCAGTCGCGCCGGTCGAACCCGTCGCCGACACCCGCCCGGTCGCGTGCGAGCCCGATGCCCAGGGGGCGCTCGCAGTGCCCGCGCCCTCACCGGCCGTCGAGCCTGTCGCAGACGCGACGCGCAAGGCCAAGCGCGCCCGGACGGGCGGGAAGAAGAAGTCGAGGCGCCCGGTCGAGGTGCCCGCGTCGGCCGCGCCCGTGCCCGTCGTGCAGGTGATCGCGCCCGTGCCGGCCGCGCCCGAGCGCGTGGTCGTTCACGTCGAGTCCGCGCCGCTGCGCCAGGTCGCCGCGTCGGCCGCGGCCCCGATTGCGGCCGCGATCCCGGCGATGCCCGCCGCCATCCCGCCTGCTCCGCGCGCCGTCGCCGTGCCTCCGCCGAGCCGCGCGTATGCGCCGTGGGAGGTTCCAGACACTGTCACGGGACCGGTGCGCGACGCCCTGCAGCCGTCGGCGCGCTCGGCGTTCATGGATGCGCCCATGCCGTCGGTGGTCGTGGCGCCCCCGCCAGAGCCGGCAGCATCCGCGCCGGTGGTGATGCCGAGTGTGGTTCCGCCTCCGGCACCGCGCATTCCGACGGGGCCGCTGTTCGAATCGCCGTCCTTTGCCACTGGCGTGCACGAGGTGCTCGCGCCGGCGGCGGCAGTGTTCGTCGGCGACGAGGCCGAGCCCGTGCTCGAGGCGTCGCGGACGAAGGTGCACCGCTTCCCGGTGCGCTTCGACACACGCAAGATCAACTGGAAGCGCACGCTGGCCGCCTCGCTGCTGCTGATGCTTCTCGAGAGCGTGGGGTTCGCCGCCGTCTACTGGTTCACGCAGCCGACCGACATCGGGTACCTGAACGTGCGGTCGTCGGTTGACGGTCTCGACGTGCGCATCGACGGCAAGGCCTCGGGCAAGACACCCCTGGCCGTGGAACTGCCGGCCGGGCGCCACACGATCGAGATGAGTGGATTCGGGCTGTCGAAGGTGCTCCCGGTCGAAATCGCGAGCGGCGTGCAGACCACGCAGATGGTGAACTGGCCGCGCGGCCAGAAGGTCGGCACGCTGCAGGTGTCGTCGACGCCGAAGGGCGCGCGGGTCATCATCGATGGCGAGATGCGGGGCGTGGCGCCGGTGACCATCGAGGGCCTCGCAGCGGGCGGGCACACGCTGGTGCTCGAGAGTGAGTCTGGCCGGGTGCGTCAGGGCGTGCGGGTCGTGGCCAACGAGGCGACCGAGGTCAGCGTCGGCATCTTCGCCGGCTGGCTCAGCGTGTTCGCGCCGGTGCAGGTGCGGGTGTTCGAGGATGGCAAGCTGCTCGGCACGAGTGAAGACGGCAAGATGCTCCTGCCGCCGGGCGAACACCGCATCGAACTCGTCAATGTCGCCCTCGGCGTGAGCGAACTGCGCACCGTCGAGGTGACGCCGGGCAATACGACGACGCTTTCGCTGAATGCGCCCGACGGCAGCATCGTCATCGACGCGCCCGACGGCACCGAGGTGTGGATCGACGGGCAGCCGCGCGGCACGTCGCCGATGGCACCGCTGAACGCAGCGGTCGGCACGCGCGAAGTGATCATGCGCCACCCGCAGATTGGCGGGCAGCGCCGGATCATGCTGCAGGTCGGGGTGAAGGCCCCGGCTCGCGCCGAGTACTTCAAGCCCTGACCTGCGTTCCCGCCTAGGCCTTCCTGGCGCGAGGCCGCGCCGTCTTCTTCTTCGCCGCTCCCGCTGCTCGTGCCGCCGGCGCCGCTGGGGTTGCCGGTGCGGCCTTGCTGGCGCGCGTCTGTTTGCGCGCGCGCGTCTGCTTGCGGGCGCCCCTGGCCACAGCGGCGGTGCCGGCAGACGCCGGCTCGGTGACGATGCCGTCGGCATCCGGCGCAGCCGGGGCCGGAGGGTCGCCTTCCGGCTGCGCACCAGCGGCAACGGCCGTGTCGTCGTGCACCGGAGCGTCTTCGAGCGGAAGCGACTCGGGCACGGCCATGCCGGTCGCGGTCGGCGCCGGCGATCCGTCAGCGTGCGTGGCCTCGGCTGCGTCGAGCGGCAGCGCGTCATCCTGAGTCGACACATCCGACGCGGAGACGGCCCCCTGGCCGCTCTCGGTCGTCTTCGTGAGCTTCAGGTACTGGGCGCCCGGATGCACCCGGACGACGCCCTGGCGATCGCGTTCGAGCCTGAACAGGCCCTCACGCTGGCCGAAGCGGAGCGCATCGACGATGCCGGCGAAACCGTACCGGCGTTCGTCGAAGGCCTCGTCGAATCCCTTCACGAACTGCTTGAACTGCCGCACGTACATCGGGAAGCGTGGGTTCGCACCCTCGCGCGCGAACGCCTGGATCATCACGCGGTAGCCATCCACCGGGCCGAGGCGTGCGACGCCTTCGTGCATCAGCGCCAGCGCCGCGTCGTCCTCGAGCGGGGCGGGTAGCGGCGGTTCGCCACTCTCCGGTTCGTGGGTGTCGGCCGACGGGCCGTCGTGCAGGTCGTGCGCGTCGGCGCCGTTCGTGGCGTCGTGCGGCTGCGGTTCACGCGGCTCGCGCGGAGCCCGCGGTTCGCGGGGTTCCCTGGGCTCGCGTGGTTCGCGGGGCTCGCGCGACTCGCGTGACTCCCTGACGTCCGCACCCTCCCTCGCGGACGGCGAGCTTGGCGCGGCGCCGGTGGCCGGGACGGCGGCGGGCTCGCCGGTTTCCTTCAACTCCACGTGGAAGCTGCGGTCGGTGCCCTTGAGGATGACGTGGCCGGCCTTGGCGAGCTTCTCGACGAAATCGCGGAACGAGTTGGCGCCGTAGGCGCGTTCCGAGAAACTCGAGTCGAGCTGCAGCAACGTGCTCTTGAGCAATCCGAGCTGCGGGGTCACTTCTCGGTCGGCGAGCAACTTGATGGCGCGGCGGATCAGCGGCATCGCGCTGGCGATGTCGGTGACGGATCGCGTCCGTCCGCCAGCGGGTCGCGCCCGGCCGGTGATGCCGAGGATGTCCTCGTACGCCACGAACTCGGTGCAGTTCTTCTGCATCACCTGGCTCGTGAACGCGCGGCCGCCGACCACGAACACCTTGCGGTCGTACTGCTTCAGCTTCTCGACGAGCGTGATGAAGTCGCTGTCGCCGCCAACGATGACGAACGCGTTGATGTGCGAATGCGTGAAGGCCATCTCGAGCGCGTCGAGGGCCAGGTTGATGTCGGCGCCGTTCTTGTCGCCGCCAGGCGTCAGGTTGCGCTGCACCATGTGGATCGCGTGCTGCGACATCGACCGGCCGTAGTCGGTCGCACGGGTCCAGTCACCGTAGGCGACCTTGGTGACCACTTCGCCGCGTTCTTTCATGGCTTCGAGCACGGCGCCCACATCGAAGTGGCCGCCCAGGGTGGTCTTCACGCCGATTTCGATGTTGTCGAAATCGATGAAGACCGCGATCTTCAGTCGTTCATCACTCACGGTATGTCCTTGCAGCACGAACCGGTCGGGGTGACGCGGTCCGGCGCGGGGTTGAGACCGTTGGTCTCACCAGAAGGCGCCCACTTGAAGCCGGAAGTCCCACAAGGGAAGAGCCAGGGTCACGAGGGATCGCGCATAGGCGCATGCGCCCTGGCGGGGCGCCGGAGACATCCGGCAGACTGGTGTCACGAGTCACCACTGTAGCGGCCCGAATCAGGGCCCGTCAACCCCGCCACGCTCCGCCCGCCGCCGCCCCGACACCCGGAGTTGTCGCCCCGACTCCCGCGGATGATGAGGGTCTGGCCCCAATTCGGCACATTTCCCCCCGTGGCCGGCGGCCGCGCCCTATTCGGGTCTGACCCCAATTGGCGGGGAAACCGGGGGGAATCGGGAAAAAGGGAAACGGGAGGAGTCAGGCGACCCAGCGCCAGGTGGCGAAGCGGGCCGAGAACCAGGCCAGGAGCGCGAGCGAGGGCAGCCACCACAGCCAGAATCGTGCCGTTCGCCAGTTGGCGAGCGGGGCGGTCGCCACGGTCGCCGCCAGGACGGGGGCCGCCAGCAGCATGCGCGAGAAGGCGATCAGGCCGCTCGACAGCGGCACCAGGACCGCCGCGGCGCCGAATGCCGCCCCCGCGAGCCACCGCTGCCACAGCAGTGCCCCGACGGCGACGATGGCCCCGACAGCCAGCGCGGCATCGATGGTGGAGTTGGCGTACCCGTGCAGAGCAGGGCCTTCGGCCCACCATCGGAGGAAGGCGGCCCACGGCCACGCTGTCTCGGAGCGGTAGGCGGCCTGGGTGCGCGTGATCATCAGCGCGTCGCCCCAGGTGCGCTGGGCCCACCACAGGTATCCGCCCAGCCCCAGGATCGATGGCACGCTGGCCGCGACGAGGGCGGAAGCGGCCGACCTGATCGTCGACCGCTGCTGCCAGGCCACGATCGCCAGAGGGATGAGCACGATGCCGCCGAGTGGACGCGTCAGCGTGGCGCCAAGGGCCAGGAGGCCGGCCAGCACAGGCCGCTTCGCCAGCGCGGCCAGCCACGCACCCATCGTGAACGCCAGGAGCGGCCCTTCGCTGTAGACCGACGACAGGAAGAAGCTTGTCGGAAACAGCGCCACCACCCACAGCGACACCGTGGCGGATCGCGCAGACGACTGCCTCGCCACAACCTGGTGAAAGCAGGCCAGGCCCACCACGCTGCACAGGTTGGCGATGACGAGCCCCGCCGTGACCAGCTCGAGGCCCAACGACCCGACCGCGCGCACGAGCAGCGGCAGCAGCGGCATGAAGTTGGGCCGCATGTCGAAGTACGGTCCCGCAAGGGTGCCGCCGTATCCGTCTCGCGCAATGGTGAGGTACCACTGCGCGTCGTACCGGAGCGCGACGTCGATGAGCGTCGATGTCGACCCGAACGGCCTCCAGCTGGCGGCGGCTTCGACGGCGTCGACGCCCCAGACCGACAGGCCGGCCCAGGCACACGCGAGGATGAACACCCGGCTCAGCGTGAAGGCCAGCAGCGAGATCGCGACCGACGAGGTGACGGTGGGGGCGGCGGCCACGGCTGCGCTATGCTAACGCGCCCGCCGGGCCTGCGTCGTGCTGTTCACCGAACCCGCCTTTCTCTTCCTGTTCCTCCCGATCGTCCTCGCGGTCTACAGCGTGCTGCGCGGGCACGAATCGCGCAACGTCTGGTTGCTGCTCGCGAGCATCGCGTTCTATGCGACGGGCGGCGGCCAGTTCCTCGCGCCGATGCTCGCGTCGATCGTCCTGAACTACCTGTTCGCCGTGGCGGTCGCTCGCGCACAGGCGACGTCGCCCCGCCTGGCGTCGGCCGTCCTGATCGCGACCGTCGGTGCCAACCTGGCCGTGCTCGCCTGGTTCAAGTACGCGTCGTTCCTGGTCGGCAACGCCAACGGCATCGCGCACCTGTTCGGCGCGCCTGGATGGGCCGTGCCTGACGTGGCCCTGCCGATCGGCATCTCGTTCTTCACCTTCCACGCCATCTCGTATGTCGTCGACGTGTATCGCGGCGCCGCCATCGCCCAGAAGAACCCCGTGCACGCCGCGCTCTACCTGCTGCTGTTTCCGCAGTTGATCGCCGGGCCGATCATCCGCTACCGCGAGATCGCCGACCAGCTGGCCGCGCGCCTCGTGACGATGAGCGGGCTGGCCTGGGGCGTGCGGCGCTTCACCGTCGGGCTTGGCAAGAAGATCCTCATTGCGAACGTCGTCGCGGGGCCTGCCGACCGTATCTTCGCCTTGCCGCTCGAGCAGCTCGAGCCCGGCCTCGCGTGGCTCGGCCTCGTCTGCTACACGCTGCAGATCTACTTCGATTTCTCAGGCTACTCGGACATGGCGATCGGCATCGCCGCGATGTTCGGCTTCCGTTTCCCCGAGAACTTCAACCATCCCTACATCGCGCGCACGGTGCAGGAGTTCTGGCGGCGCTGGCACCTGTCGCTCTCGAACTGGTTCCGCGACTACCTGTACATCCCGCTGGGCGGCAACCGCGTCGGGCCCGCGCGCGTATATGGGAACCTGCTGGTGGTCTTCTTCCTGTGCGGGCTCTGGCATGGCGCGAGCTGGAACTTCGTCGTGTGGGGCCTCATCCACGGCGCGTTCCTCGTCGTCGAGCGCGCCGGGTTCGCCAGCTGGATGGCACGGCGCCCGCGAGCCATCGGCCACGCTTACGCCCTCGCGGTGGCGATGTTCGCCTGGGTGTTCTTCCGCGCCGAGACGCTGCCGCAGGCGCTGGGCTACCTGCGCGCCCTGGCGGGAGGCGGCAGCGGACGTGCGCCCTACACCGTCGGATTCTTCGCCGATCGCCTCGTCGTCGTCGCCATCGTCGCCGGTATCATCGGCGCCGGTCCGTGGATGGCCGCCGCGGGTCGTGCGGCGCTCGCGCGGTCGGCCGATGGCGATCGTACGGGGATGGCGCTGCGCGTGGCGGCCGTCGCCAGCATCGCGCTGCTGCTTGCCTCGTCGGCGCTGTTCATCGCCGCCAACGCCTACAGCCCGTTCATCTATTTCCGGTTCTGACCGATGTCACTGCGCGACCACGTCTCGGTGCCTGCGCTGCCCGTCGATCGATGGGTGGCGTGGCTCTTCGTCGCCGCGATCGCGCTCCCGCTGGTGTTGACGCTCGCCACGATCCAGCGCACCGCGGCAGACGACCCCAAACGCGGCCTGGCGCCCTGGCCCGCGCCGGTCTCGAGCTGGCGCGACGCGGGACGCTGGACACCCGCGTTCCGCCGATGGTTCGAGGATCACTATGCGCTGCGACGCGTCCTGATCCGGGCGCACGGCACGCTCATGCTCGAGGGCGTGGGCGTGTCGCCCTCGACAACCGTGCTGGCCGGCCGCGACGGCTGGTGGTTCTACACCGATGACGGGGCGATGGACGACATCGTGTCGGCCACGCCCATGTCGGAGCCGGCGCTGGCACGGTGGGCCGAGTCGCTCGACGACAACCGGGCGTGGCTGGCGGGCCAGGGGATTCCGTATGTGTTCGTGCTGACGCCAGACAAGCACGCGGTGTACCCCGAGTTCCTGCCGGCGACGGTGCGTCGCCTCGGACCGTGGCGCGGCGCGCAGTTCGCGCGCGAGATGTCGCGTCGCGTGCCCGGCATCGTCGTGTCACTCGAGGACGCGTTGGTCGCGCGGAAGGCCGTCGAGCGCGTCTACCACCGCACCGACACGCACTGGAACGCGCGCGGGGCGTTCGAGGGGTGGCGCGAACTCGCGCGGTGGCTGCAGCACCGCGGCGTGCCGGTCTCGGTCGACGCGCACGAGGCGACGGCGGACGTCGTCGGCGGCCAGGACCTGCCGCGCATGCTTGGCCTCGAGACGCTGGTGAGCGAAGAGCGCCTCGACCTCGTGCCCCGCACGCCCCGGCGCGCACGGGTCGTCGAACCCGCGGGCGCCGACATCGCGGCCGAACTCGGCCGCCTGGTGACCGAGCATCCCGATCGGTCGCTGCCGCGCATGGTGATCTTCCGCGATTCGTTCATGACCGCACTGATGCCATACCTGGCCGAGCGGTGCAGCCGGTGCGTCTTCCTGTGGGAGAAGGACCTCAACCCCGAGGTGATCAGGCAGGAACAGCCCGACGTGGTCGTGCACCAGATGGTCGGCCGGCGCCTGCAGACCTACCTGCCGTACAACCCCTTCAGGCCCTGACGCCGCCGCGTCTGACGCGCCGGCGGTCATGGCTATCGGGTCATCGAGCTGCCGCCGCCGACGTTGGGCAACGGGTACGTGAGCTGGAGCCGCATCAGCTCCCCGTCCTCGTAGTCGTGCCCCGTCAGCTTCACGGTGATGGGGTCGGCGCCGTTGTCGATCACCTCGACGCGGCCGAAGTGGCCGCGCCCGGGGATCGGCGTCGTCGTATAGGGGCCGCCCTTGACCGAGCCCATGCGATCGAATGCCGCCGCCTGGAACACGGGGAACGCCTTGACCCCCGGCACGAAGTCGCAGCCGTCTGTCGCGTAGTTCGAGTGCGTCCCGTCGTCGATGGCGAGCATGTGCGCATCGCCCGAGACGATCAGGAAGCGGTTCACGAGTCCGACCTGCGCGATGTGCCTGGCAATCGTGCGGCGTTCGTCGCAGTACGGAGCCCACCCGTCGCCGGTCTCGCCGGTCTTGGCGATCCAGGGGTCGGTGTTGGCCCAGATGACCAGGGCCCTGGTGGTGGCGGCCCGGGTGAGTTCGTCGAGGAACCACTGCATCTGCGCCGGCCCCATGATGGTGCGCGTGGGGCCGCGGCGTGAGTCACGCTCGGAGTGCGTGTCGGTGAGGATCACGCGCGCGCGTCCGATGTCGAAGGCCTGGTAGACCGCGCCGTTCGTCGATGGCAGCGGATAGTGCGGCACGCACTCGCGGTACACCGCGCAACTGGCCTCGCGGCCCGGCGCGAACTTGTCGCTGTCGTTGGGGCCGTAGTCGTGATCGTCCCAGGTGTAGACGATCGGGACGGCCCGGTACAGCGCCGACTGCGTGCGCGACCGCAGCACGCGGCCGTAGCCGTCGCGGAACGCATCGCGATCGTTGACCGCGATGTTCAGGTAGTGGAAGTCGCCGAGGTGCAGGAAGAAGTGCGGGTCGAGCGACCGGATGCGGTCGAAGACCGGCGAGGCGCTACCGGTCGCCGCGCACGAGCCGAAGATGAACGAGAACGAGTACGGCCCGTCGGCAAACGTCCGGAAGCGGCCCCGCGCGCCCGTGTCGGCCACCTCGTCGATCTCGAGCCCGTAGTGATAGCGCGTGTCGGGCCGGAGCCCCGTGACGGGAAACGCGACCGTGCGTCCGTTGGTCGCCATGTCGGGTGTCGCCACGTCGGAGCGGATCGGCTGCGACAGGTTGGTGTGCTCCGAGACGAGCAACCGCACCGCGACGCCGTCGGCGCCAAGCCTGGCCTTCACCGTCGCCGACGACGCGGTGACGGCACCAGACCAGATGAACTCGACGTGCGTTCGCTGCCGGCGCTGGGCGAGCGCCGAGAAGGGGCGTGATGCGGCGACGGCAGACGCCGAGGCCAGTGCCTTGACGACCCAGCGACGTGAGCGCGATACGGGCATGGGG
>JAEUQQ010000388.1 GCA_016789685.1 Acidobacteriota bacterium
GTGAAGACGACGTCGCGAGCGCTCACGACTTCGCCGGCATCGAACTGCCCCGCCACGGTCGGCGACACAACCTGCGACCACGGATGCACCGCCGACACGGTGAACGGCGCGATCGGCACCGCCACTGACGACGCCCCATCCGACAACGCATTGGCAAAGGTGAACACGCCGGCGCTCGTCGGTGGACGTGTCTCGTACGTGCGTCCGTAGTAAATCAGGCTGCTCCTGAACCGCACGTGGTTGCCCGGCTGGAATCCGCCCGCAGTGAGGATCGGCGACGCGGTGACCCCGTCGTGTTCGAGCACACGGCCCGTCACCGTCCCGCCGAACGCCGGCAGCGGCTCGAGGCTGCTGATCGCGTTTGCGGGCACGGCCCAGTTGCGGATCGCCCCGACCTCTGCGGCCGACAGCCCGCTGAGTGCCTCTGGCGGTAACTGCGACAGCCGCTCGGCCGACGCCAGCGCCGCCGCGTTGTTGTACTGCGGGGCCGCGAAGTGCATGAACGCGGCGGTGTCGCCTGGCGCGATCGTCACGCGCCAGCCGTAGGCCACCGTGCTCGACGCCACCGTGAGGACGTCGGCGCGCATCGGCGCCCCGGCCCCGTCGAAGGCGAAGGCCGTGGCCCAGCTTGCCGGTGATCGCGAGTCGAAGACATCGCCATCGGCATTGCCCGATCGCACGATGACCCAACGGTCTGGCGCGCTCGGCGACGAGACGTCGAAGACACCGTCGCCGCTCGACGACGTGCCGGGCACGAAGCCCAGCATAACCGATGTCAGGCGCACGTCGACGGTGACGGGCGACGCGGTCGTGTTCGTCAGGCTCTCGATGTAGCGGCCGAAGTAGGCGCGCGGCACGGCGACCTTGCGCGTCACCTGGACGCCGCCAATCGTCTGCCGCGCGACGATCTCGCGTCCGCCATCCTCGGAGGTCACGAACGTCGCACCGGTAAACCGCGTCGTCGTGCCGTCGACGACGAGATCGAGCCCGAAGGCGCCGCCTCCGGCGTACGGTGAAAACGGCGTATTGAACGTGGTTGGCAGCACGCTCGCGTCTGCGCGGATGTCGTACTGCGCACCATTGGCGTCGCGCCTCGACACCGGGAAGGTCGTGATGGTGTTGCTGACGAACTGCAGGTGCACCGTCGCGTTGCCGCCCTGCGCGGGGATGCTGCCGGCACCCTCGGCCGCCAGGCCACGCGCCGTATCGATGGCCGTCACCACGAACGCCCCCGACACGACGCCGTCGATCACGTACTGCCCGTTCGCGTTCGTGACGGCCGTGTGGAACCCGCCGAACACAGGATCGAGGGCCCGCACCTGCACCAGTTGGTTGCCGGCGGGCGATGCGTCGGGGTTGAGCAGTTGCCCAGACACCGTTCCGGTCCCAACCAGCGTGATGTCGGCCCGTGCGTCACCACCCGCCGTGTCGAGCACGACGCCCGGCGAGCGCCCGCGCAGGCGGCGCTGCTGGTCGAACGCGTAGACGGTGTACGGGAAGGTCCGCACCTGCTGGTTCGGGAGGCGATACGCACCGTTCGCATCGACCGCCGTGGCCTCTTGCGGCGTGAAGATGAACGAACTGGTGCTGACCAGCACGTTCGTGGCCGGCGTCTGCCCGTCAGGCAGGAACACGGTGCCCACGAGCGCCCCTGTCGCCTGCAACTGCAGCGTCGCGCTCGTCGTCGTGCCGGCCTGGATCGTGCCCGTCTTCGCCTGCGCGTAGAGCGACAGGCGCGACGCCGACACGGTGAACGCGCCAACGATGACGTCCTGGAACACCGCGACGCCGTCGGCGCCGGTCTTCAGCGTGCGCGACTGGCCCAGCACGCCGTTCTGTACCGACAGGTGCACCGTGGCACCCTCGGCGGGCGCGTCGAGTCCGTCGCGCACCGTGACCACGAGCGATCCGAGCGCGAGGAGCGTCACGTCGTGCGTCACGGTGCCGCCTGACGCGCTCAGCGTTCCCGCCACACGACCGGGCGACCCGGTGCCTGCGGCGTCCTGCGCATCGAGCGTGAACGCGCCGAGCGGCATGTAGAGGAAGCGATAGCGTCCGTCGACGTCGGTCGTCGTCGTGAAGGCGCCCTTGCCCGCGACGACCAGGGTCACGCGAGCGCCAGGCACCGACGTGGTGCCGTCGGCCCGCAGCACGCGACCGTCCACGTGGGTCCATGCGCTGAGCGTGATGTTGCGCGTGACGACCTCGCCATCGAGAGCAACGATCGCGAGGCCCGAACCGGCCGTGTCGGTCGCGGGATCGACCGCCTGCACGGTCGCGGTGCCGACGAACACGTGGTCGAAGCGGAAGGTGCCGTCGGCATTGGCCGCCCTGGTCTGCGGCACCGACGCCCCGAACACGCTGTCACCGTGCAGCGTGACCTGCGCATTGGGCACCGGCGTCGATCCGTTCGACGCGAACACGGTACCGGCGATCGACCCGCGCCCGAGGAACTGGATCGGCACGTCGGCTTCTTCGCCGCTGGCGTCGATGAGCACCGTCGAGCGGCCACGGTTGCCCTGCGTATCGCTGGCGTCGAGCGTGTAGCCGCCGAGGGTCACCAGCGGGAACTCGAACGCCCCGTCCGCATCGGTGAAGGTCAGGGCCAGCGGCACGGACCGCCCCGTCTCGAAGATCTCGACCTTCACGCCCGCACCAGCCGGCGTGGTGCCATCGGGCCGCACGACCGTGCCAGACACGCGCCCGGCCTCGATGAGGAACACGTCGAGCGTGACGGCGCCGTTCGTGGCGACGAACTGCCCCTGGGCGAAGCCGATCTGGCCCGACACGGCGTCGGCAGCCTTGACACGGATCGCCTGCCCGGCCGGCACGGCCAGGCCCTCGACGAAGTACTGGCCGGCCGCATCGGTCGTCGTCGACAGTGTCGTGAGACCCGACTGGATGCTGACCGCGGCGCCAGCCACGGCACCGCTGGCCCCACGCACGGTGCCGCGAACGACGCCACCACGCACGGTGGCGCTGAACGACGTGCGAAGGATGCCCTGGATCCGGACATCGATCGTCGTCGTGCCACCGGTCAGCCCGAAGACCGTCACGCTGCCTTCGCGCGCGCCCTCGGGAATCGTGATGGCGGGCACGACGCCGGCGATCGCCGGGTTCCGGCTCTCGAACGTCACGGCGAGGCCACCGGCAGGCGCCGGAGCCGACAACGTCACCGTTGCCTCGGCCTGCTCGCCGGCCACCACGAGCGCTGGCGTCGCCGTCACGTCAGACACGCTGCGAACGGCAAGGGCGATGGTGACGGGATCGCTGGCATTGCCGAAGAGATCGACCGCACGTCCCGTGACGGCGAGCACCGAGCCAGGGACCGCGTTGGACGGCACCGACACGACGAACGTCGCCGCGGCACTGCCGATGGCAGGCGAAAACGACCTGGCGTTCGAGAAGGCGAATGCACCCGACCCGGTCACCGACACGCGCGACACGCCGACCTCGTCCTCGGCAGCGGCGAGGATCGACAGGTCGGCCCCCGGCACGGCCTCGAGCCGTCCACTTGCGGTCGTCAGCGTGAGCGTCGGCGGGTTCCTGTCGGCCACCGCAAGCACGAGCGTGGCCGCGGTCGCGGTGTTGCCCGACGCGTCGGTCGCCGTCGCCACCAGCGTGATCGTCTGCCCCGCCTGCGCAGCGACGGGCACGTCGATGCCGAACGCGACCGCGACATCGGGCATCGCCGGCGCGATCGTGCGTGTCTCGTTCGCCGTGGCCGAACCCGTGGCGTTGAACGTCACCCGCGCAATGCCGCCGAGGTCGCTGGCCGCGACGATGACCTGTACGCGCGTGCCGGGATCGACGCGCGCGCCTGTCGTCGTGCCGGTGATGACCACGGTGGGCGTCACCGCGTCGAGCACCGTGATCGAGGCCTCGGCCGATGTCGTCTGTCCCTTCGTGTCGCGCACCGTGGTGGTGACGCGGACGACGCTGCCCGGAGCCGCGTCGGCGGGCATGTTGAAGCCGAATGCCTGCGTGCGCGTGAGCGTCGCGGGCGCGATCGTCACGGTCGCAGCATCCTGGGGACGCCCCGTCTCGGCCCGGTACGCCACCTGCGACAGCCCGACGTCGTCAGACGCCGCCACGACCAGGTCGACGCGCTCGCCGTTGCGCGCCGACACGCCGGCGGCAGGCGAAGTGATCGCGATCGCAGGTGCAGCGTCGGCGACGACCGTGAGCACCGCGGTCGCGGGTTGCA
>JAEUQQ010000187.1 GCA_016789685.1 Acidobacteriota bacterium
GCGGGCATCCTGCTCGGCGTGGCCGCGAGCGCGTGGCTCGCGCGGTCGGTCACGCAGCCCCTCGTCGCGCTGACGCTGGGCACGAAGCGCGTGGCGGCGGGCGAGTACGACGTGACCCTCGACGAGCAGCGCGGCGACGAACTGGGGCGGCTGGCGCGCGCCTTCAACCAGATGACGCGCGGCCTGCGCGAACGTGCCGACATGCAGCAGTTCGTCTCGCAGTCGACCGTGGCGATGATCCAGTCGGATCGGCCGCAGACCGTGTCGAGCGGCGAGCGGCGCCGGCTGACGATCCTGATCAGCGACATCCGGGGCTTCACGTCGTTTGCCGACACGCGGCCGCCCGAGGCGGTCGTCGCCCGCCTGAACCAGTGCCTCGGCAGCCAGGCCAGCCGCGTCAAGAAGTTCGGCGGCGACATCGACAAGTACGTCGGCGACTCGGTCGTCGCCCTCTTCGACGGCGACGACATGGCGCTGCGCGCAATCCGGTGCGCGATTGACATCCACCGCGCGATCGACGCCCTCGACGACGCCGACGCCTCGCTGCAGGTCGGGATCGGCATCGCCACGGGCGACGTCATCCTCGGCTCGATCGGCGGCGAAGGACGCCTCGACTACACGGCGATTGGCGCGCACGTCAACCTGGCCTCGCGCCTGTGCGGGCAGGCGGCCGGACGCGAGATCCTGATCGCGGCCTCGACCTACGACGACGTCAGGGATCTCGTGGCGGCCGAACCGCTCACGCCGATGGCCATCCGCGGCTTCCACGACGCCGTGCAGATCTACCGGATGACGGTCGCCCGCTGAGACGCGGCCGGCGGCGAGGTGCAACGCGCGTCACGCCTCGCCGGCCCTCTCGCCCGCCGGGCTGGCGTTCAGGGCTTCTTGTAGGCGGCCGCCGGGTAGTCGTGGCCGAACTTGTTCTTGTGCGCGGTCGGGGTGAACTGCGACTCGTCGAGCGCCAGCGGTGGGGCAATCGCCGCTGACGTGCCGACCGCAACCTCGATGCTCGCTGGCGTGGCGCGGTCAGAGACCGCGGTGATGCGGTAGCGGCCGGCCGGCAGGTCGAGTGCCCACTGCCCTCGCGCATCGGCGATCGCCACCCAGGGGGTCGGCACCACCGCGACGAACGCCGTCATCGTCGGATGGATGTTGCAGAACACGCGGTAGAGCCCCGGCCGCGTGAACGTGCGGCTCTTCGACTCGCCCTTCTTGTACAGCCCGAGGTCGAACGGCTCTGGAGCCGACAGCGAGAACACGTTGTGGAAGACGAGGTCCTGGTTGGGAAACGACACCGTCGATCCCACCGGCACCGCCAGCACCGACGGCTGGAAGGCGCGCCCCTTCTGCGTGAGCGTGAAACTCCCGGGCCGACGCGGCGCCGCCGCGTCGAGGGGCTCGGCGTAGACGACAGCCGGGGCGGCCGTCGTGCCCGGCCGCGTCTTGACGGCCAGGGTACCGGTGACGGGGCCGGCCGTCGCAGCGGCAGCCACGAGCCAGGCGGCGAACGCAAACAGCCATCGCTGCATGGTGACTGGCCTCAGAACGAGTACGCGAGTACCCAGTTGAAATGGTGGACCTGCCGGTCACCGCTGGTGCGCCGCGTGGTCGTCAGGTGACGGTACTCGAGACCTCCGACGAGTTCGGGCGAGAACTTGTACGAGATCGCGCCGAACGCCGTCACGTTTTTCTCGATGGCGTAGCGGAGCCGCTCGGCCGTATCGATCTGATCCAGCCCATAGCCACCGACGACCTGGAGGCGATCGTTCAGGTCGAGCCGTCCCTCGACGAATCCGCCGCGCGTCTTGGCCTCCTGCGACACGGCGCCGCCGAAGGCGTCGAGGTTCTCTCCCATGAACACCTCGGCACCGAACCCGAGACGACCGAACTGCAGGTCGGTATCGATGGCCGCGCCCGTGCTGTCGATCGTATCGACGCCCGACCGCTCGCGGCTCAGGTGTCCGGAGGCGCCGAGTTCGAACCGGCGGCTCTCGCCGTTGCCCGCCACGAACGCGGCGCGCCCTTCGAACGCCGGACGCCGGCTGCGCTCGCCGCCATCGGCCAGCGGCGCGAACTCGTAGAACGGCGTCTCGCGATCACCGGCGATCGGGGCGGCGATGCCGACGGCGAGATTCAGGTGCCCGCCCTCGGCCGCACCGAAGCGGCGCGACGCCTTGACCTGCGGCACGCGCATGTACAGGTTGCCCGACCGGAACAGCGCCGGGAACGAGGCCGCCGCCACCGAGGTCGGATTGCGAGGGGCGAAGATGGCGTCGTCCTGGCCCACGCTCAGCGTCGTCGACGCAGACGCGATCCGCACGACGCCGTAGAGCAGGCGCGGGAGGCCCATCACCTGCCCGGTCGCGAACCCGGGCGTTCCGCCGAGGAAGTCGACGGCGACCAGGCCGCTCGCGGTCCAACTTCCCACCTTCACGCCATCGACACTGAGGCCAATACGGCTCTGGCGCATCGTCGACGTGAACGAACCCGGCTGCTCGATCCCGAGCGGCGCGCGCAACGCGATGTTGGGATTCTCGAGCCAGTTCGCCTCGCCATCGTTGAGCACGGTGTTCGACACGATCGACCCGAACACGCGCACCGGCAGCTTCGACACCGACTCGACCTTGACCTGGGCGAGTTCCGCGACCTGCGCCTCGACCATCGACGCCGGGCCTGCCGGCGCGGCGGGGGGGGGCGGCCTCTGACGGCGCGGCCCCGCGCAACGCCTGGACGACGGCGCGCATCTCGGCGACTTCGGCGCGGAGTTGCGCGAGTTCGGCACGCAGCGCGGCGACGTCGGCTGACGAGGGGCCGGCGCCCTGCGCCAGCGCAGAAACGGGGAGCATCGACACCAGCACGGCACAGGACAGCGAGCACAGGACGTTGCGCATGCGCCGCATGATAACCCCGGCGACGACGGGGCTCGCGCGGCGAAGGGGACCGCCGGGGCGACGAAAGGGGTCTACGCGAGGCGGCAGCTGGGGTGTCGGGGGTTCTCGGGGCGCGGGGCCGCGTGGCTGCGGCGTGCGACCGGGTCGGGTGCGGCGCAGATTGCGCCCCACCCGACACGCCGCGAACCGACGCAGGAGGCTACACGGGACCGGCCGTCAACGAGGGGTCGAAGGGGGTCTCGCCGAAGCGCCTGGCGTCGACCACCAGGCACCCAGGACCTCGGGACGTCAGATCGTCTGCAGGTACTGGTAGCTCTGCTTGATGCTCACCAGGGGATCGCCGGGCGTCTGGTCCTGCTCGACGATGTAGTGCTTCACGCCCGCGCGCTGCGCGGCGGCGAGAATGGCCTTGAAATCGAGCGTTCCCGAGCCGACCTCGCCAAACGACGTGCGGGGCACTTCCTGTTCGACAAACGTTGTCGGCGTGCCGGCCCGCTTGTCCTTGACGTGCACGAGGCCGACACGGCCCGCGAGCTTCGTGAGCAGCGCGGCCGGATCGTTGCCCGCGACCGACGCCCAGAACAGGTCGAGTTCGAAGGTGACGAGCGCCTTGTCGAAGCGCGACACCATGACATCGAAGGCGGTCTGGCCATCGGGGAGCTTCGCGAACTCGAACGCGTGGTTGTGGTAGCCGAGGGTGATGCCGACCTTCCGGGCGGCCTCTCCGGCGGCATTCATCTGGTCGGCCAGCTTCTTGTAGTCGTCGGCCGACGTGCCGCGCTCAGACGGGATGAGGTAGGCGACGACGGCGTACGAGATGCCGTAGCTGCGGATTTCGTCGAGCACGCGGGCAAGTTCCGGGGGCTGGGACATCGGCGCGCCCGCGGCCTTCATCTGTTCCTGGAACGGCGCCCAGTTGCCGGTGACCAGGGGTGACTCGATGTGCATGCTGACGGGCGTGATCCCGACGGCCTTGGCCAGGCGAACGACGTTGGCGGCGTCGCCGCGGAGGATCTCGGCGTCCTTGTAGCCGATGTCGGCGATGGCCTTGAGGGTCTCGGCCGTCTTGGCCGGGAAGAGCGACCGGACGGTGTAGAGCTGGAGGGCGAGGCGGCGCGACTCGGCGGCGGCGAGCGGGAGGCCCTGCGCGAGGGCGGCGAGACCGAGCAGGTGAAGGCAGTCGCGTCGCGACCAGGACCGATCGTAGGACGACATGGCAGGCTCCGGAGTCAGGGGTCGAATCGGGCGGGCGGCGCGACGGGCCGCCGGGAAGCGTTCGGCGTTGCGGTCAATGTAACCGATTACATTCGCGTCTGCAATGACAACCGATGCGTGCGGCGATACATGGGCACGGCTCTTGCGTCGTCCTGTGTGGGTCTCGTCGCGTGACGGGATTCCGTCAACGGCCCTCTCATCCTGGAGGCTTCGCGATGGCCTACATCAAGGTTGCTCGCGTGCTCTGTCTTCTCATCGTCGCCGCACTACTCTCGGTTCCCGTTGTCTCGGCGCAGACCCCTGCCGGAGTTCCGACAGTCAAGCGCACCGTCGCCCCCAACGTCCGTCCCGACTCCGGAGTCGAGATGTACAAGGCCTACTGCGCGGCCTGTCACGGCGCCGATGGCAAAGGCCACGGCCCGGCGGCCCCCGCCATGAAGGTCATGCCCACCGACTTGACCGTGCTCGCCAAGAACAACGGCGGCAAGTTCCCGGTCAAGAACGTCGAAGACATCCTCAGGTTCGGTTCGCCGCTCGCCTCGCACGGTTCGGCCGACATGCCGACCTGGGGCGCCACCTTCCGCGTGATGGGCGACGAAGCCATCACCAAGATGCGGATCTCGAACCTGATCGACCACATGGAATCGCTGCAGGTCAAGTAGACCGCAGCCGGCGGTCTGGCCGCGGCACCTCCTCGCCGCGGCCAGATCGCCCCTTCCCCGCCCCGCCGACACCGCCAGGTGTCGCGCCGTCACCTGCAGTTCACCGAATTGGGGTCAGACCCCAATGCACGTTTCGACCTAGCGCCACCGGCAGAACCCCCGATTTCGGGTCAGACCCGAAATCGCGCGCGCGCCGGATTCCGACAACCGGCGGTTGCGTTCGGGACCGGCGTCCGGGCCGACGCCGACGTGGCGCTGCGCGTGACTTTTCGCGACGTGCGCGGGGTGGTAGCCTCAGCAGGGCGCGCTGCGGGCGCCACGCACGATGTCTGTCTCTCTTCCGCCACGGGATCCAGCGCCGTCACCCGACGAGGTGCGTGCTGCGCTCGCGCGGGTCCTCGCGTCAATCCACTTCGTGCGCAGCGAGCGCCTGAAGCAGTTCCTGGCCCATGTCACCGAGGCCACCCTCGCGGGACGGGCCGCCGAACTGAAGGAAACGGTCATCGCCAGCGAGGTCTTCGATCGCACCGCGACGTTCGACCCGCGCACCGATTCGATCGTCAGGCTCGAAGCGCGCCGCCTGCGCGAACGGCTGGGGGCCTACTACGCGGCGGAGGGCGCGGCCGATGCGGTCGTCATCGACCTGCCGAAGGGCCACTACGCCGCGCGCTTCATCCGCCGCCACGCCCCACCGAACGAGGGACGCCCGGCAGAGATGCATCGCATCGATGACACCCCCACACGCGCGCCTGCGGCACGCCGCGTCGGACGCGTCGGGTGGATGGCTGCCGCGCTCGCCGTGGTCGTCATCGCGCTCCTGGCATGGCGGGGCACCAGCGGACGCGTCACGCCGACGATTGCGGTGCTTCCGTTCGACGCCGATGCCGCCGACGATGAGCTCGGACGCTTTGCCTTCGGCGTCGTCGAAGACATCACGACGGCAGTGGCCGGCGTGCCGGGTACCCGCGTGATCGCGCGCTCATCGGCCTTCCAGTATCCCGGACGCGGCCAGGACCTCACGCGTGTCGGACGCGCGCTCGGCGCGACGCACCTCATCGAAGGCAGCGTCCGGCGCGAGGGTGGCCGCCTCCGGATCTCGACGCAGCTCGTGCGCGTGGACGATCGGCACCACGTGTGGGCCGAGACGTTCGACCGGAGAGCAGGCGACGCCTTCGACGTGCAGGACGCCGTGGCGGCGGCCGTGGCCGCGGCCATCTCGGAGACGCTTCCCGGCGCCGCCGCGCCACCACGTCGACGATCGCCCTCGGCGGCGGCCTACGAGCTGTATCTCGAGGGCGTCGCCCTGCGCGGCGAGCGGACGCTCGACGCGGCCACGCAGGCGCTGGCCCGGTTCGAGCAGGCGGTGGCCGCCGACCCCGAGTTCGCGCCGGCGCACGCCGCACTCGGCGGCGTACTGGCGACGATGGGCTTCCACGGGCAGTCGGGTATCGCTGACGCGTTGCCGCGCGCGCGCGCGTCGATCGATCGCGCGTTGGCGCTCGACGACCGCCTCGCCTCGGCATACGCCACCCGCGCCTGGGTCCTGTTCTTCGACGACTGGGACCTGCGCGGCGCCGAGCGCGAGTTTGCCCGCGCGCTCGCGTTGAATCCCAGCCTGGCCGACACGCACAACCTGTATGCGCTGATGCTGATGGCCGAACGCCGGGATGCCGACGCGCTGGCACATGCGCGCGCCGCCCGCGACCTCGATCCCCTGTCGTTCACCCGCGCCAACGATGTCGGCGTCGTCATGCTCGGCACGGGGCATCCGCGCGACGCCCTCGACCACGCGCATCGCGCCATGCGTACATCGCCGACCGACCGCGGGGCGCACGGGCTGGCGGGCATGGCGCTCGCAGCGCTCGAACGGCACGCGGCGGCCATCCGCGAGTTCGAGCAGGCCCTCGCCCGGGGGCCGCGGTACACGTACCTGCTGGGCGGACTCGGCTACGCGTACGCGCGGCAGGGCGAACCGGCGCGTGCCCGTGCGCTGGCCGCCGAGATTGCGACGGCGTGTGCGGCAGGCACGGGGTCGTGGGTGCACCTGGCGTACGTCCACGCGGGCCTCGGGGAACCCGACGCCGCGATCGCAGCGCTCGAACGGGCACGCGAGGCCAGGGACGTCGACGTCCTCTTCCTCGACGCCCACCCCCTGCTTGCGCCGGTGCGGTCGCATCCGGCGTTCGCGGCACTTCGGCTGCGCTCCGTGCGCTAGGCGCCGGAACCAAGTCTCCGCGAGGGCCGACCAAATTCCTCGCTGGACGCACCTGGAACCGATGAGCCGACCAGGATCGCCCAGCGATCGGGCAATCGTGTCACTGGCGCGGATTGTGCTCAGGTCGCTGCCACGTCAGACAGCAGTCACAGGGCACTGGCCCACGCACGCCCGGAGGCATCACATGCGTCACGCGTTCGCACGCCTGGCCGTCATCATCGCGGCCCTCACGGCTCCCGTCGCCGCGCTGGCCGAGCCCATCGCGACCCTGACCGCCGACGGCGAGTCGTACACCATCGACGTGTCGCGTCTCGACGACAAGCGCTGGCAGTTCGGCACGCCCGCCGCCACCGGCGCCAAGACGGCCTGGCACCTCGACGTCGCCGGCAAGTTCGCGGTGACGCTGACGGGCGTGCTCGACCCCGATCCCTCGATCGCCTACGCCTTGGCGGTGGTCGACTACGGGGCGCCCACCACCTTCGGCTTCACCTTCTTCACGCCCATCGTGCCGACGGGCACGCCCAACGTCGTGTCGTCGACCCTCTCGGGCCAGCTCACCGACGCGCTGGGCGACGGGGTCTCGCTGACGCCCACTGGGGCAACCGTCCAGTCGTCCAGCGTCGGCGGCCCGCTCACCAACATGGGAGTGGACCTCGGCGCGGGCGCCTCGCATCCTGGCCAGGTCGCGCCCAACAGCGTCTACGCCTACGGACCGCTGGCGAGCGGTGCCGTCACTGGCCCGGGACCCGGCCCCTGGACGCAGTTGCAGGTCATCGCGGGGTTCTCGCTGTCGGGCGGTGGCGACATGGCGGCGCTGACGGGGTCGGCCAGCATCAACCCGGGTTCGCTGAACGTCCCGGAGCCTGGCCTCGCCACGCTCCTCGTCGCCGGCCTCGCGGCCCTCGTGGCGAGACGCCGCCGCTGACCCGCAACGCCAGTTGTCGCCCCGCCCCCTCCCGTTGACCGAATTGGGGTCAGGCCCCAAAGCACGTTTCGATCAACAGCCACCGGAAGAATCCCGGATTTCGGGTCAGACCCGAAATCTGGGGGGCGGGGGATTTCGACACCTGGCGGTTGCAAACGGTGCGCGGACCGGTCAGGGCCGGGGGACGGCGGCGTCGATCGGCGTCGGACGCAACACGCGCACCAGGTCGGTGGGGCTGATCGCGACGAGGAGGCCGCGCCGGCCGCCGTTGATGGCGATGCGCTCGAGCGCCAGGATGGTGCGCTCGGCATACACGGGCAACGCCTTGCGCATCCCGAACGGCGACGTGCCCCCCACCAGGTAGCCCGTGTGCCGCGTCGCCACGGCGGGAGCGCACATCGCCACCGACTTGACCCCGATCTGCCGCGCCACCTGCTTCGTCGAGACCTCCCGGTCGCCGTGCATCAGCACGATCAGCGGTTGGCCGCGTTCGTCTTCCAAGACGAGCGTCTTGATGACGGCGTGCTCGTCCATGCCCAGTTCGCGCGCAGACACACTCGTCCCGCCGTGGGCCTCGTAGCGATAGGGGTGTTCGGTGTGGGCGACGCCGTGCTGCTCGAGCACGGCGATGGCGGCAGTCATGGACGCGATCCGGCGGGCCGCACGCAACGGTGGAGGCGAAAGCCCCGGCCTGCGGCCCGGGATACGGCGGGAGGAGACGTGACGTCGCCCCCCCCTCGCCACTGGTGCCGCCGGCGTCGTGCGACGCCGGTCAGCGAATCGAGATGATCACGCCGCGGTCACCGCGGCGGTCTTCCCACTCGAAGCGGATGGTGTCGTTGACGCGCACGCTGTCCATGAGCCGGCGCTCGGCGACGTCGAAGGTCTGCCGGCGCCCGCCGTCCATCACGATGGTCAGCTGCGTGCGCCGCCGATCGACGTCCACGACGCGGCCCGAATCGCGGCGGACGTCGACACTGCCCCCGCCGCCGCCCCAGCCGCCACCGCTCCCACCGCTGCCGCCGCCACCACCCCAGCCGCCGCCACCGCCACCACCCCCGCCGATCGGCCGCCAGCGTGTAATCACCCGGCGAGCCACGCGTTCCTCGACGTCGAAGCGGATCTCGTCGCCCTCGCGCAGCCGGCGCGGCCCTTCGTCGCCCTGGAAGTAGTAGGTCGCGGTCGAACGATCGTCGTTGTCGCGGATGGTCGCAGCGCCACGGCGCTCGTCGATCTGCATCACGCGCCCTTCCTGCTCGGCCCGTTGCGCATCGACGATCGTGTGCCGGCCCGCGACGAGTTCGGCCGTGATCACCACCAGCCGCCCCTCGCGCAAGACGCGGTACAACGAGCGGTCGTTGACGCGGTAGTCGCGCCCCTGCCCCGCGACGTCGACACGCACTTCGCTCTTGCGCTCGTTGACCGACAGCACGCGTGCCTTGACCGTCTCGGCCAGCGCGGGCAGCGGCGCCCACAGGCAGGCCAGCGCCACCAGCGTGGTCACGGCCCTCATCACTCGGCTCATCGTCCTTCCTCCTCCGCGTCGGCCGTCAGCTCGCGCGTCATCTCGACCATGGTCTGGCGGAAGCCCGCACGTGCAAACAGGCGCTGCGCTCCCGCGTTTCGTTCGGCCGACCACAACACCACCCGTGGCACACCACGCGCCGCAATCCACCGCAGGGCCTCATCGAGCAGCCGCGTCGCCACCCCCGCGTGCCGCGCGTGCTCGGCCACCATCAGGTCGTGGATGAACCCCGCCTCGTCGCGAAGCTCCTTCCACGAGTGCGGCTCGATGCCGCAATAGACGTACCCCATCACCCCGTGGTCGTCGGCGGCGACGAAGATGGCCGCGTCGTCCGACTCGAGCTGCGTGCCCAGGAACCACGCATAGCCCGCCTCGGGGTCTGCGCCGGGCGCGATGAAGCGACGCCGATCGAACTCGTGGTGCACGACCAGCAGGGCCGCGCCGAGCCGTCCGAGCGCGGGCAGGTCGGCTGGCCGCGCCCGCCTGATGCCGATGGTCGTCGCCTGAGACACCCCGGCCATGATACCGGCGCGACCGCCGCGCGTCACGCGCCGGCGAGGTCGAACCAGCGGCGCACCGCGCCCGAGGCCTCGGCCCTGGTGTGCCTGAACTCGTTGGACGCCGGCGAGTAGGTGTAGTCACGCCCCCACCGCTCGCCCTCGCGCGCGATGGCGTCGACGGCCTCGACCAGCGTGTCGATCTCGGCGTCAGGGGTGGTGGGGTGAATCGACAGGCGCACCCATCCCGGCTTCACCGAGAGGTCGCCGCGGTCGATACGCGAGGTGATGGCCTCGGACTGCTGCCGGCCCACGTGCAGCAGGTAGTGCCCGTAGGTGCCGGCGCACGAGCAGCCGCCGCGCGACTGGATGCCGAACCGGTCGCTGAGCAGGCGCACGACCAGGTTGTAGTGCAGGTGGTCCAGGTAGAACGACGCGATGCCGAGGCGCTCGTGCACGTGCGCGGCCAGCACGTGGGCCCCGGGAATGCCCTCGAGCCCCCGCAGCAGCCGGCGCACCTGGTCGTGCTCGCGCCTGAGGATGCACCCGGTGTCGAGCGACTCCTTGAGCCGGATCGACAGCGCGGCGCGAATGGCCTGCATGAACCCCGGGGTTCCGCCGTCTTCGCGCACCTCGATGTTGGTGATGTAGCGGTGCTCCTGCCACGGGTTGGTCCACTCGACGGTGCCGCCACCCGGCTGATCGGGCACGCGATTCGTGTAGAGCGCCGCGTTGAACACGAGGACGCCGGGCGACCCTGGCCCGCCGAGGAACTTGTGGGGCGAGAAGTAGACGGCGTCGAGGTGCGCCCCCGGCTCGGCCGGGTGCATGTCGATCGGGACATACGGGCCCGACGCGGCGTAGTCGGCGAAGCACACGCCGCCCGCCTCGTGCATCAGCCGCGCCAGCGTGTGGATGGGCGTGCAGATGCCCGTCACGTTCGAGCAGGCCGTGAACGCCCCGATCTTGACCGTGCGATCGCGATACGCGTGCAGGCGCTCGCGCAGCGACTCGGGGTCAACGAGACCATCCTCGTCGGGCGACAGCACCTCGACGTCGGCAATCGTCTCGATCCAGGGCGTCTGGTTCGAGTGGTGCTCCATGTGGGTGACGAACACCACCGGACGCGCCTCGGCCGGCACCTGCGTGTAGCGCTGGAGTTGCTCGGGCACGCGAAGCCCAAGCATGCGGATCAGCTTGTTCACGACGGCCGTCATCCCCGACCCTGCCGTGATGACCACGTCGTCGGGACCGGCGTTCACGTGCTGACGGATGATCGCGTGGGCCTCGTGATAGGCCTCGGTCATCAGCGCCCCGGTCGCGCTGGCCTCGGAATGCGTATTGGCAACGAAAGGGCCGATGACGTCAGACAGCCGCCGCTCGATCGGCTGGTACATCCGGCCGCTGGCCGTCCAGTCGGCGTAGATCAGCGGACGCTCGCCATCTGGCGTCGGCACCACGGCGTCGATCCCGACGAGGTGCCGCCGGAAGCGGTCGAAATGCGTCGTGAGGCCGGCGGCGTCAGTGGAGGGCATCGTCAC
>JAEUQQ010000254.1 GCA_016789685.1 Acidobacteriota bacterium
CCGACGATCGCGCCGCGCCTGATCGCCGCACCCTGTGGAGCGACGCCGGCAGCCGCGACGAGACGCACGTGCGTGAGCGGGGCCGCCTCGCGTGGTGCGGTCTTGTAGGCATCGACGTCGAAGGCCGCGAGCGAGAACCCCTCGGCAAGCGCCTGCTGCATGCGCGCCGGCGCCATGGGCTGACGCACGACGTACGCGCACAGCGACGCGCCGCGCTGTCTCGCCGCGAGGCCCGCGGCCGTGGCGTGCTTCGCGACCCGATGAATCGACACGTCGTCGCGCTTGCCCAGCCCAAGGGTCAGGACGCGCGGCGGACGGGACGTCCGCGAGAAGGCCACGACTTCCCAGGGCGAGCCTTTCAACTCGCGACGCGCGCGCGCCTCGGCCACTGCGGCGCGTGTCGCGTCGTCGAGGTCGACGTCGCCGAGATCGTCGTCTTCGAAGACGGGGATGACGAGGATGTCGCACGGGGCGAGCGCGAGGTCGCCGAATTCGATGGTCGGCTGTGTTGGGGGCAGCATGACGGCCGGATTATAGCCGTTCGCCATCGGAACTCAGCCGTGCGACCCGCGCCGCGGGCTGGGACGAACCGTGCGGGCGACGCGCTCGACGTCGAGCGTGCCCCGCGCGGCATCAGGCGACGCTGTTTCGGTGTGGATCACGCGGATGGGGCTTGTTACACTCGATCTCATCCGGTCCGTCCCGTCCCGTCGCGAGGTGTCACATGCGCCGCAAGCACGTTGGCGTGGCAGTGCTCGTTGCTGCAACGCTCCAGGTCGTTCCTTCGCACGCGCAGAAACCCAAGGGGACGTCGCTCTCGATCCGGGTGTCGCCGCAGATCGTCTTCTCGCCCGCCAGGGTCGTCGCCACCGCCGAGTTGAAGGACGTCGATGACGCGAGCGGCGAGTTCTACTGCCCGGCCCTCGAGTGGGAGTGGGGTGACGGCACGACATCCGAGGCCTCGTTCGACTGCGAGCCGTTCGAGGCCGGCCGGTCAGAGATCAAGAAGCGGTACATCAGCGACCACACTTACCAGTCCGCAGGGCGCTACCGCGTGCTGTTGCGCCTCAAGCGGCAGGGGAAGGTCATCCTCGCCTCGTCAGCGACGGTGCAGGTGAGGCCGGGCGTTCGCGACGGCTTCGGATACTGACGCCCCCCCCCGCCGCACGCGATGCCCGTGCGGTGCCGCGCCCGGCGGCCGATGGCGGCCGCCGTCGCGTGAATCGCTGGTGCACTATTCGCGTCAGACTTCCACGGGCACAGGCGGCGTCGGCGGATCGATCGGCGCGTGTGACGTCGGCACCGATGGCGCCGGTCCCTGGCGGCGCATCCAGGTCAGCGCGAGCGTGCCGAGCCCAAGGGTCCACACCAGCCACTCGACCAGCGCGCCGCCGAGCGCCACGCCGATCGACCATCCGGGGAAACCGCTCGCATTCACCCAGGCGATCCGGCTGATGACCGTCAGCAGGAACACCGGGATGGCCCCCACGATCAGCGCCACCACATCGTTCGGGGCCGAAACACCCACCGTGCGCAGCACGCCGCGCCCGAGCGCGGTCGTGGCCGCGGCGAAGCCGACGACCCAGACCAGCGCGACGACGAGCGCCAGCAGCGGCAACACGGGCAGCAGCGGAATCCCCAGGATCGAGATGGTCAGGGTCAGGGCGAGGCCGATGAAGGCGATCGGCAGGAGCAGCTCGGCCCCGATCCCCGTGATGAAGACCTCGCCAGGACGGCTGGCGATCGTGTCGATCTGGCGTCGCAGGCCCGCGCCGCCCCCGATGACAATCAGCAGTGCGAGAAACAGCGTGACGGCAATGCGCACGCTCGTGCCGACGAACAGGACGTTGGCGAGCCAGCGGAGGGGCTCACCGAGTGACAGCCGGAAGTGCTCGCCGCGCCAGGGTTCATGGGGCAGGCTGCCCGGCCAGCCGATGCTCACCTGGCTCGCATCCCCGTAAATCCTGGCGGTCGGCGCGCTCTCGATGATGCCACCGACGGCCGTGACATCGCGCCTGACGATCCCGCCATCCTCGACCCTGACGGATCCCATGACGGCCACCGCTTCGCCCCTGACCTCGCCGCGCACGATCACGTCGCCGAAGATGGCGACGACGTCGTCCGCGCGTTCGCCGGCGGCCACGATGACGGGGCCCCCGATGCGTACGCGGTCGCCGCGATCGAAGGTGACGCGGACGCCGTCGTGATCGTGGCTGGGCTGCCAGTCGCCGTGCGGGGCGGCAGGTGGTGCAGGTGGCTCGACGGCTGGCGGGGGTTGCGGAGCGGGCGGCGCTGGCGCTGTCGTCGACGTCTGCGCCGACAGGCCGGGATTGATGACGAGGCCGCTACCGGCCCAGAACATCAGGGTAAAGAACACTGAAGCGCAGGCATGCAGCGTGCGGCGGTCCGTCGCGGTCATGGATTCCACTCCCCTGCCGCACGGACGAGTCTCGGGCCAATCGGGTTCCGGATTCGTGACGAACCGTCACTGGCCCGGCGCGTCGTCGCGTTCGAGCCGCACCTCGACGAAGCGGCCGGCCAGGATCTCCCATGCGCGCAGGGAGGGCTCGCCGTGCTGCAGTACGGGGCCCGCGATGACGTAGACGAACGGCGCCCCGACGCCTTCGGCCAGGTCGGTCGCCGACGGCTGCGCGGCCGACGTCGGGTGCGAATGGTAGGCGCCGATGACGTCGAGGCCCGACGCCCGCGCTTCCCTGGACGCCCGCAGGTAGGCCTTCGGGTCGATCGTGTAGCGCACGGGCGAGGCATCGGCATTCGCCGCGGCGACGGCCGTCGCAACCCGGTGGTCGTCGCCCACCAGCAGGCCGCAGCACTCCAGCGGGGCGTCATGCCGCGCGTGGGCAACGATGGACGCCCACGCAGCATGCGAGACCGTGAGGGTTCGCCCCATCCCGTCCACGCCCGGCGTCAACCGCGCTCGACGACGACGGCGATGCCCATGCCGCCGCCGATGCACAGCGCCGCGAGCCCACGCCTGAGATTGCGGGCCTGGAGGGCGTGCACGAGCGTGACCAGGATGCGGGCGCCGCTGGCACCAATCGGATGCCCCAGGGCGATGGCGCCCCCGTTGACGTTCACCCGGGCCGGGTCGATGTCGAGGTCGCGTGCGACCGCCAGCGACTGCACGGCAAACGCCTCGTTCAGTTCGAAGAGGTCGATGTCCGCGATGCCCAGCCCCGCACGCGCCAGGGCCTTGCGCACCGCGGGTACCGGGCCGATACCCATCACCATGGGCTCGACGCCCGCCACGGCCGACGACACGATGCGGGCCAGGACCGGTGCCCCCGTCCTGGCGGCGTACTCGTCAGACGCCACGACCAGCGCCGCAGCGCCGTCGTTGATGCCCGACGCGTTGCCGGCCGTCACGCTGCCGTCCTTCCTGAACGCGGCCCGGAGCCCACCCAGCTTCTCGGCCGTCGTGCCGGCGCGCGGGTACTCATCGACGGCGAACACGACCGGTTCGCCCTTCTTCTGCGGCAACACCACCGGGACGATTTCTTCGGCAAACGCGCCGCTGGCGATGGCGGAAACCGCGCGCCGCTGGCTCTCGGCGGCAAACGCATCCTGGTCGGCACGCGTGATCGCGTACCGCGAGGCGATCTCCTCGGCGGTCACGCCCATGTGGCACGAGTGCATGGCGTCGGTGAGGCCGTCGTGGATCATTGCGTCGGTGACCTCGGCGTGTCCCATCCGGTAGCCCCAGCGTGCCCCACGCAGCACGTACGCCGCGTTGCTCATCGACTCCATGCCACCCGCGATGGCCACCGCGTAGTCGCCTGCTGCGATGGCCTGCGAGGCGGTGACCACGGCCTGGAGCCCCGACCCGCAGACGCGGTTGATCGTCATCGCCGGCACGTGATGGGACACACCCGCCTTGATCGCGGCCTGGCGAGCGACGTTCATGCCTTGCCCACCCTGCAGGACGCAACCCAGCACGACATCGCCGAGGTCAGATGGCGCGCACCGCGCGCGGACCAGGGCCTCGCGCACGGCAATGGCCCCGAGGTCTGCGACACCCACGTCCTTGAGCGCTCCGCCAAACGAACCGATGGGCGTGCGGCACGCCCCGAGAATGACTGCAGCCATTCGGTCGACTCCGAGGTGAGATGGCGCGCCACGTCCGAGGCACACGCCGTCGGCATCGTGGATGCGGCCCCCGATTATACGAGCCGGCGGCGTTCGGCCGGAGGCTCGCGCCGGCTCAGCGCCGATCTGACGCGTCGAGCGCGCGGCGCCAGCCCTGCGCCGACAGGAACAGCCGCCGCAGCGCATCGCCCGACGCATCGTCGCGCAAGGTCGTCAGGTGCGCGATGATCTCGTCGAGGAGCGGCGCAAGCAGGTCGTGATTCGTCGTCTGGACGTCGGCCCAGACCTCGCCAGGACTCGACGAGAGCCGGGTCGTGTCGCGAAGGCCTCGTCCCGCGAGCGACAAGCCCTCGGCCCCCGCCGCTCGCCCCACGACGTGCATCAGGGTCGAGGCCACCAACTGCGGCGCATGACTCAGCGCCGCCATGAGCCGATCGTGCGCCTCGGCATCGAGGACCCGTGGCTGACCGCCGAGTCCCGACACCCACTGCTCGACCCTGGCACGCGCGTCGTCAGCGCCCTCGCGCGGCACGCCGGGAACCACGAACCACGGGCGACCGGTGAACAGTTCAGGCGAGCCGTACTCGATACCCGAACGCGCCGCGCCCGCGAACGGATGTCCGCCGACGAAGACCGGGCCATCGGCGAAGTGCGCGGATGCCGCCGCCAGGACCGACCGCTTCGTCGAGCCGACGTCGGTGATCACCGCGCCGGGCTGCACGAGTGAGGCGACCTCGGGCAGCATGGCGATGCACGCCTCGACCGGCGCGCACAACACCACGAGATCTACCTCGGCCAGCATGCCCAGGTCGTCGGCCGCGACGTCGATCGCGTGCCGCACCATGGCTTGTTCGAGCACGTCGTTGCGATCGACGCCGACCACGAGTCCCCGCGGCCAGCGGCGCCGGCACGCCAGCGCAAGCGAGCCGCCAATCAGGCCAAGGCCGACGATGCCGATGCGCCCAACCGGGCCAGGCGCGTCTGACGCGCCATCGGGAGACACCACGGGCAGCGAGATCGGCATCGCCTCACGCCCCCCAGCCGCGCCGTACGACCGGCTCGACGCAGATGCTCCGGCCGATCGCCGGCGCGATGATGCGGAGTTCGGCCATCAACCGGTCGAACTGCCCGGGAAAGAGCGACTGCGCCCCATCGCTGAGCGCCTTGTCGGGGTCGCAGTGCACCTCGATGATCAGGCCATCGGCGCCCGCGGCCACCGCTGCACGGGCCATCGCGGCCACCTTGTCGCGACGCCCGGTGCCGTGACTGGGATCGACGAACACGGGCAGGTGGCTCAGCGTCTTGACGACGGGGATCGCCGAGATGTCGAGGGTGTTGCGCGTGTAGCTCTCGAACGTGCGGATGCCCCGCTCGCACAGCATCACCTCGGTGTTGCCGCCTGCCAGGATGTACTCGGCCGAGAGCAGCCACTCTTCGATCGTCGCCGAGATGCCCCGCTTGAGGAGCACCGGCTGGCGCGCCTTGCCGAGCTCGCGCAGCAGCGTGAAGTTCTGCATGTTGCGCGCGCCGACCTGCAGGATGTGCGCGTAACGACCGACGAGGTCGATCTGGCCCACGTCCATCACTTCAGACACGAGCTTGAGGTCGTGCGCGTCCGCGGCCGCGCGCAGGAGTGTCAGGCCCTGTTCGCCGAGCCCCTGGAACGAGTACGGCGAACTGCGCGGCTTGAACGCTCCGCCCCGCAGGATCTTCGCGCCACCGCGCTTGACCGCGGCCGCCGTCGCCATCACCTGCTGTTCGCTCTCGGCCGAACACGGACCGGCCATGACGACGACTTCGTCGCCCCCGATCCGCAGGTCGTCGACGGTGATGACGGTGTCTTCAGGCTTGAAGGTCCGGCTCGCGAGTTTGTACGGCTCGGTGATGCGGACGACTTCGTGCACGCCGTCGAGCACTTCGAGCAGGCCGGGATCGCCCTTGCGGCCACCGCCGACGGCGCCGATGACCGTCCGCGCCGCCCCAGTCGACCGATGCACGTCGTACCCCATGTCGACGAGGCACGACACGACATTCTGAATTTCGTCCTCGGTCGCGCGCTCCCGCATCACCACTACCATGCCGTGCCCCTCTCCATCATTCCTGGTCGCGCTGGCGGGGCGCGTGATCCGATGCGCCCCGGCCTGACGCGTCGAGCGACTCGCGCTCGAGTCGACGTGCCTCGTCGATGATACGTTCGAACAACCGCTGCACCGCGTCGTCAGACAGCGGCCCCTGGTTCACCGCCCTGACGTGCGCATGCACCTGTCGCTCACGGCCCGGTTGGTAGAGCTCGATGCCCAGCTCGTGCTTGATGCGGCCGATCTCGAGCGCACACGACGCGCGCCTGTTCAGCAGCTCGACGATGTGCTCGTCGAGCTCGTCGATGCGAGCCCGCAGATCGTCGAGTGTCACGCGTCAGCTCCTTCGGCGCGGCCCGTGAGCCACCGCACGTACTGCTCCACATCCCTGGCCAGCTCGTCGCGACCAGACGTGGCGATCCGATCAACGAGGGCGCTACCGACCACGGCCGCGTCGGCGAAAGCACCGACCGCCTTCACGTGGTCGGGCTGTGACAGACCGAACCCCAGCGCGATCGGCAGCCGGGCGCTTGCACGCACACGCGCGGCGAGCTCCCCCGCCCCTTCGGCGACCGTCGCGCGCGCCCCGGTCACGCCCAGGCGCGAAATCACGTAGAGGAACCCGCGTCCAAGTGCATCGGCCAACGCAATCCGCTCGGGCGTCGTCGTCGGACTCACGAGGAAGATGGGATCGAGGCCGGCCTCGACGAAGACGTCCCGCGTCTCGCGCGCTTCCTCGAGCGGAAGGTCGAGGACGAGGACGCCGTCAACCCCGGCCGCGGCGGCGCGTGACGCGAACGCGTCAACGCCCATCCGCACGACCGGGTTCGCATACGTGAACAGCACGATCGGGGCACGCAGCTCGTGGCGAACCTCGCCGACGAGGTCGAGGACGCCCGACAGCGTCATGCCGGCGCGCAACGCACGCTCAGACGCCCGCTGGATGACGGGCCCGTCGGCGAGCGGGTCGGAGAACGGGACGCCCACCTCGATCACGTCGGCCCCACCGCGATCGACCGCCCGCAGGACCTCGGCCGATCGCTCGCGGTCGGGGTCGCCTGCGGTCACGTACGCCACCAGCCCGACGCGCGCCTCGGCGCGGAGCGTGGCAAAGGCCTCGTCGATGCGCGACATCACTGCCCCTCCATGACATCGCGCCCGCGGGCCTTCAGCGCGGCAGCGGCCGACTGCACGTCCTTGTCACCGCGTCCCGACAGGTTGACGATGACGATACTGCCGGCCTCGAGTTCGAGCGCGAGGCCGTGCAGGTGGGCGATGGCGTGCGACGACTCGAGGGCCGGCAGGATGCCCTCGGTCCGCGCGACCCACTCGAAGGCATCGAGCGCCTCGTCGTCGGTGGCGTAGCCGTAGCCCGTGCGGCCCAGGCTGCGCAGCCACGCGTGTTCGGGCCCCACGGCCGCGTAGTCGAGGCCCGCCGACACCGAGTGCGTGGCCTGGATGTTCCCCGCCTCGTCCTGCAGCACGAACGTCCGCGTGCCCTGCAGCACGCCCGGTTGTCCACCAGCGAATCGCGCGGCATGGCGGCCATCGATGATCGCCTCGCCGCCAGCCTCGACGCCGATCAGCTGCACTGAGGTGTCGTCCACGAACGCGTCGAAGATGCCCATCGCGTTGCTGCCCCCGCCGACGCACGCCACCACGGCGTCGGGCAGGCGGCCCGTCTCGTTGAGGATCTGCGCGCGCGCTTCGACCCCGATCACGGACTGGAACTCGCGGACCATCAGCGGATAGGGATGCGGGCCAAGTGCCGACCCGAGCAGGTAGTGCGTGTCGGCGACGGTCGCCACCCACTCGCGCATCGCTTCGTTGATCGCGTCCTTGAGCGTGCGGCTTCCGGAGTCGACGCCCACCACCTTTGCACCGAGCAGGCGCATCCTGAACACGTTGAGCGACTGGCGCGCCATGTCGTCCACGCCCATGTAGACAACGCACTCGAGTCCCAGGAGCGCGCAGACGGTCGCCGTCGCCACGCCGTGCTGCCCGGCACCGGTCTCGGCGACGATGCGGCGCTTGCCCATGCGCACGGCAAGCAAGGCCTGGCCGAGAGCGTTGTTGATCTTGTGCGCCCCCGTGTGGGCCAGGTCCTCGCGTTTCAGGAACACGCGCAGGCCAGTGTCGGCCGACAGGCCGCGGGCCTCAAAGAGCGGCGTCGGGCGGCCGACATACTCGCGAAGCACGCGCTCGAACTCGTCGCCGAAGGCCTGGTCCTGCCGCGCCGCAACGTACGCGGCCTCGAGCTCGATCATCGGCGCCATCAGCGTCTCGGGCACGAACCGGCCACCAAACGGTCCGAAGTAGCCACGCGCGTCCGGGTCGCGGTGCCCGAACCGCGCGCGCGGGCGCACCGGACGCCGGTCGGCGGGTCTGCCGCCTGGCGAGGTCACAACATCCGCTGTCATCGATCCTCACTTGCTCCGAGCGCACGCACCGCGCCGAAGAACGCGCGAAGCCTGCGGGCATCCTTCACGCCCGGCGCCGACTCGACACCAGACGACACATCCACCGCGACGGGCCCGACGGTCAGCACCGCCCTCGCCACGTTGTCGGCCGTCAGGCCGCCTGCCAGCACCAGGGGACGCGCGGCGGCGAGGCGCGCGGCGGCGGCCCAGTCGGCCACGCGTCCCGTGCCGCCACGTTGCGCGTCGTCGCGCGCATCGACCAGCAGGACGACGCGTCCATCCTTGCAGTCAACCCACGCAGCGTCATGCGCGCCCCCGACGACGGCCTTGATCAGCGGCACGCCAATCGCGTCGCGCAGCCCAATGGCCTCGTCGCCATGGAGTTGCACCGCACCGAGCCCCACACGGACGACCGTGTCGTTGATCGCGTCGGCGTCGGCATCGACGAACACGCCCACGGCCACCACCCCGGCCGGCACCGCCTCGCGCAACCGGGCCGCGGCATCGACCGTCACCGCTCGCGGGCTCCTGGGCCAGAACACGAAACCAATGGCCGACGCTCCGGCCGCAACGGCTGCCTCGACATCGCACAGACGCGTCAGGCCGCACACCTTGACGAACGGAACGGCAGGCGCCACGCGCGGCGCGCCAACGAACACCGCGGGCAGGCTGGTCGTCACCTCGCGGCCTCGCCCGCCAGGCGCGTCACGTCGGCGAGCAGCGACTGGAGCGCGGCGCCGGGATCCCGGTCGGCCATGAAGCGCTCGCCGATCAGGAAGGCGTCGTAGCCGGCCCGCGCCAGGGCCACGACGTCTTCGGCCGTGCGCAAACCACTTTCGGCGACGGCCACACACCCATCGGGAATGCGATCGACCATGCGGAACGACGCCTCGATGTCCACCTGCAAGGTCCGGAGGTTCCGGTTGTTGACGCCGACGATCGAGGCACCCGCCGCCAGGGCCCGATCGAGTTCGCCTTCGCCGTGCACCTCAACGAGGACGGCCAGTGCGCGCTCGTGCGCTGAGGCGTGCAGCCTGAACAGCGTACGGTCGTCGAGCGCGGCCACGATGAGCAGCACGGCGTCGGCGCCGGCGACGACCGCCTCGTCGAGTTGGTACTCGTCGATCGTGAAGTCCTTGCGCAACAGCGGCACGTCGACCGCGGCACGCACCGCCTGCAGGTGCCTGAGCGCCCCGTCGAAGAACGCGGGTTCGGTCAACACCGAGATCGCCGCGGCGCCCGCCTGCGCGTAGCCCCGCGCGATCGCCACCGGGTCGTAGACCTCGCGCAGCACGCCGCGCGAGGGCGAGCGTCGCTTGCACTCGGCGATCACGCTCGGCCCGCCAGCCGCGAGACACGCGCGCAGCGCGTCGCCGCCAGGCCGCCGCGCGCTGTCGGCCCGGCGCGCCATTTCGGCGCACGGCACGGCGGCCATGCGCGCCGTGAGTGACGTCCGCGTCGCCGCCACGATCGTGTCGAGCACCCCCGTCACGCCGTCGCCCCGCGCGAGTGCGTCACCATGGCCTCGAGCGTTGCCGCGGCCCGCCCGTCGTCGAGGGCCAGTGCGGCGAGGTCCATGCCAGCGCGCACCGACCCGGCACGACCCGCGATGTACAGCGCAACGCCCGCGTTGAACACGACGATGTCGCGGCGTGCGCCCGGCTGGCCGGCGAGGATCTCGCGCGCGATCGCTGCGTTGGTGTCGGCCGTTCCGCCGGCCAGCGCCTCCGCATCGGCCTTCCTGAGTCCGACATCGGTGGGGTGCACGTAGAAGGTGTGCACGAGGCCGCGGTGGCACTCCGAGACCTTGGTGTAGCCACGCGTCGAGATCTCGTCGATCCCGTCGGCGCCGTGCACGACCCAGGCGCGCTCGGCCCCGAGCAGCGCCAGCGCACGCGCTACCAGTTCGGTCATCTCGGGCCGTGGAACCCCCACGAGCTGGAAGCGGACGCCCGCGGGGTTCGTCAGGGGGCCGAGCAGGTTGAACGCGGTGCGGATCCCGAGATCGCGGCGTGCCTCGCCCGCGTGGCGCATCGACGGATGGAACGTCGGCGCGAAGAAGAACGCGATGCCCGCTGCGTCGAGGCAGCGTTCCACCGTCGCCGGATCGGCCGCGATGTCGACGCCGAGGGCCTGGTAGAGATCGGCGCTGCCGCACTTGCTCGATACCGACCGGTTCCCGTGCTTGGCGACCGTGACGCCGCACGCCGCCACCACCAGCGCCACGACCGATGACACGTTGAACGTCGTGCCACCGTCGCCCCCTGTCCCGCAGGTATCGAACGCGTCGGGGTAGCGCTTCGACAGGCTCGTCGCCCTGCTGCGCATGGCCTGGGCCAGGCCCACGATCTCGGCGGGGCGCTCGCCCTTCAGCCGCAGTGCCACGAGGAGCCCGGCCACCTGCGCCGGCGTGACCTGCCCCTCCATGATGCGCGACATGGCCTCGGCGGCTTCGGCCGTGGTGAGGTCTTCGCGTCGTTGCAGCTTCTCGAGCAGCGCGGGGATCATCACATCTCCAGGAAGTTACGCAGCAGTCGCCGTCCCTCGGCGGTCATCACCGACTCCGGATGGAACTGAACGCCGTGCATCGGCCATTCGCGGTGACGCAGCCCCATCACCAGGCCGTCGCCCTCGGTGCGCGCCGACACCTCGAGCGCCGGCGGCCACCGCTCGTCTGCGACGATCAGCGAATGGTACCGCGCGACGCTGATCGGCGTGGCGAGCCCGGCGAACAGCCCGCGACGATCGTGCTCGACGACCGACGCCTTGCCGTGCACCGGCTGCGGCGCGCGCGTGACGACCCCGCCGAACGCGAGTCCCATCGCCTGGTGCCCGAGGCACACGCCGAGCATCGGGACCGACGGCGCGAAGCGCGCAATGGCGGCGACCGAGATGCCGGCGTCTTCCGGACGCCCCGGCCCCGGCGAGATCACGATGTGCGATGGCGCAAGCGCCTCGATGTCGTCGATGCCGACCGTGTTGTTGCGGCACACCCGCACGTCGGCACCCAGTTCGCCAAGATACTGCGCCAGGTTGAACGTGAACGAGTCGTAGTTGTCGATCAGCAGGACCATGCTCAGTGCCATTCCCGCTGCGCGAGTTCGAGCGCCCTGAGCAGGGCGCCCGCCTTGGCGCACGACTCGTCGTACTCGGCCGCGGGATTCGAGTCGGCGACGATGCCGGCGCCCGCCTGCACCGACGCCACTCCGTCGCGCATCGTGATGGTGCGGATGGCGATGCAGCAATCGAGGTTGCCGGCGAAGTCGAGATACCCCACGGCCCCGGCATACAGGCCGCGCTGGTCGGGCTCGAGGCCGGCGATGATCTCCATGGCCCGGATCTTGGGCGCCCCAGACACCGTGCCCGCCGGGAAGCAGGCGACGAGGGCGTCGAGGCGGTCGTACTGCTCGTCGAGCTTGCCCTCGACGCGCGAGACGAGGTGCATGACGTGCGAATACCGCTCGAGCGCCATGAACTGCGGGACCCGCACCGACCCGTACTCGCTGATCCGGCCGACGTCGTTCCGGCCGAGATCCACGAGCATCACGTGCTCGGCGCGTTCCTTCTCGTCGCGCTTGAGTTCCTCGCCGAGCCTGAGGTCGTCGTCTTCGGTTCCGCCGCGCGGGCGCGTGCCCGCAATCGGGTGCGTCTCGACGCGCCGTCCCTCGACCCGCACAAGCATCTCGGGCGACGCGCCGACCACCGATTGCCGGCCCAGGCGCAGGAAGAACATGTAGGGCGACGGGTTCACGTGCCGCAGCGCGCGGTACACCGTGAAGGGTTCGGCGGTCACCTCGCAGTCGAACCGCTGCGACAACACCACCTGGTAGACGTCGCCCGCGGCGATGTGCTCCTTGGCCGTGCGCACGCCCTGCTCGAACGCCTCGCGTGTGGTGTTTGACCGCACGTCGAGCGGCCCCGAGGCCGGCACCGTCGCCATCGACAGGTTGCGCTGCAGTTCGCGCTCGACGAAGTCGATGCGGGCACACGCGAACTGGTACAGCGCCTCGAGGTCTTCGTCGGGTGTGATGCGCGCGTTTGCGATCACCAGGATGCGATGACGCACGTGGTCGAACGCGAGCACCGTGTCGAACAGCATGAAGGCCGCCGTGTCATCGGGCTCGCCCCCGGCTGGCACCAGGGCGGGCGCCAGCGACGGCTCGAACCACGCGGCCGCGTTGTAGCCCAGGTACCCCACGGCACCGCCGGTGAACCGCGGCAGGCCCGGCACGTACGGGGCGCGATACTCCGACATCACGCGGCGCAACGCGACGATGAACGGCTCGTCGCCCTGAGACGACGAAGCACCGCGCTCGAACACCGCGCGGCCGTTGCGCGAGCGGAGCACGAGAAAGGGGTCCTTGCCCAGGAAGCTGTAGCGCGCGACCCGCTCGCCGCCTTCGACCGACTCGAGGAGGAAGGCGTAGTCGGAGTGCTCGGCGATCTTGAGGAAGGCCGACACCGGCGTCAGCAAGTCGGCCACGATTTCCTTGCACACGGGCACGAAGGTGCCGCGCCGGGCGAGATCGCGGAACTGCTCGAATGTGGTGAGGTTCATACGTTGTCCGTCTCGAGCGCAGTGCGCCGCCGCACGAGTTGCGCGCGCGCCGCCTGCACGAAGGCGCCCGCGGGTTCGTCGCGCCGCGTCCACTGGCGGAATTGTTCGTGGGCCTGTTCGACGAGCATGCCGAGCCCGCCGACCGTCACGCAGCCCTGCTCGGCCGCATCACGCAGGAGGCGTGTCGCTTCGGGGTTGTAGACCAGGTCACAGACGATGGCCTGCCCCAGCGTCCTGCCCGGCAGCGGGGTGGCCTCGGTGTCGGGCCACGTCCCCACCGGCGTCGAGTTGACGAGCAGCGTTTCGCGGCCCGGAGGCGGAGGCCACGCGGTCACGGCCGCGCCGAGTTCCCGGGCGAGCGCCTCGGCGGCCTCGCGCCGGCGCGCCGCGATCGTCACGCGCATCCCTCGCGCGTGCAGACCGACAATGACCGCGCGCGCCGCGCCCCCAGCACCCAGGACCAGCGCCTCGCCGCCCTCGAGGGCGTGCTCGCGCAGCGGGCGCAGGAATCCCTCGACGTCGAAGTTACTGGCCAGCCAGCCCCGCTCGGTGCGGAACAGCGTGTTGGCGGCGCCGGTCTCCTGCGTGAGCGCGTCGCGGGTGTCGGCGAACGCCGCCGCGGCGCGCTTGTAGGGCGCCGTGACGCTCAGGCCCGCCAGCGGCATCCACGCCACGAACGCCATCGCATCCGCGAAGTCGACCGCGTCGGCCGGCACGTAGACCGCGTCGAGGCCCGCCGCAGCGAGGCCGGCATTGTGCATCCACGGGCCGACCGAATGGGCCACGGGATGGCCGATCAAGCCGTACCACGTGGTCGCCGCCGACTGCTCGCGCACCCGGAAGACGTGCGCGAGATCCTCTGCCGAGTACTGCCCGGGCGCGACCGCATCGACGCCATAGGCCCAGCACGAGCCGAAGCGCGATGGCGCGACACGCGTGGGCGCGCCATGCGGCCCCATGCCAATGACCGCGACGTCGCGGCTCATCGGCACACGCGCGCGCAGTTTCGCAAGCGACATGGCCTCGCACAACGACCGCGGCGTCACCGCCACCTTCACGACCGCGGCGTCGGATGACGCCATGGCCGCCAGCGTGTCGGCAAAGTCAGGGGGAATCGCGTCGAAATCGTGGAGCGACACGATCACCCTGCCCGGAAACCGGCGGATCGCCTCGTCGCGCATCGAGGCG